>JAIRZP010000118.1 GCA_031267175.1 Coriobacteriales bacterium
TGACGGGCTTGGGAGTGATCGTGCCTGTGACAGTCGGTTGGGCTGCAAGCTGATAGTTAGAGGCGAGGGCTGGAGGGGTGGCGGCAAGCGTAATGCCGGCAAGGCCTGTCATGTCCTGGTCTGTATGCACGTCCTTTGAGGCGTAGGTACCCGAGGCGGCTGTGAGGTCCACGGTAAGCGTCTCACCGGGAGCCGCTCCAGACACGATGCCGCCGGAAAACTGCGAGGGGGCCGAGGCATCGTCGTCGTCGTAGACCTTGCTAGCCGTAACACCGGTGATAGTGACAGTTTTGACTGCGATGCTTCCTGAAACAGCAGGCTGAGAGACAAGACTGTAGTTGGATGCGAGAGTGGCGGGGCCTGGAGTGAGGCCGATATCGGAGACTCCTGTCAGAGGCAGACCGGTGTGCACGTTCTTTGAGGCATAGCTGCCCGAGGCGGCAGACAGATCTACGGTCAGCACCTCACCGGAAACTGCTCCCATGACCGTGCCGCCGCTAAACTGGGAGGCCGCTGTAGCGGCTGTGCCATCGTAGGTCTTGGTGGCGGTGATGCCGGTGATGGTGACGGGCTTGGGGGAGATCGTTGCGGTGACCTTTGCGTCCGATCCATCCACAACCCTGGGATCAAACAGGTACTTGAAGGCATCGGTGCCCGTAAGGCTTCCTCCCACCACAAGATCGTGGGTTCCCGCGTCCTTTCCATCGAGCGCAAAGCTGGGGTTGCTGAGCACCACCTTGTCCCCGCCGGCCACGCCTCCGAGCGAGGGAGTGCCGCTATAGGAGACATCGTTGGTTCCATCGTATTCCCTGGAGACAGGAGTGATGCCGGTGACAGGCGCATCAGTTCGTTTATCGATGGTTTCTATCGCCACTGTCAGCTTGTAGGTGCCCACCGGAGTAGCTTTATCTGCCTTGACCGAGAGGGTCAGGGGATAGACACCCGAGGGCCGGATGTCTGCCGCGCTCCTAATGTCAAGCACGGTGGCCTCCGCAGAAGAGAGTGGCTGTGACTGAAGGCTCAGCGCAATGCCTGCGGACGAGGGCTGTGTGATGGCTGCCTCAAGCTTGACATAGCGACTCTCTGTGAGACCAGAGGTGTCAAGGTCAAAGGTGGTGCTTGCAGCAAGGCCTGAGCCACGTTCCACGGAAAGGACAGGAAGCGGAGAAGCAGGAGCGGCCTGCGCAGGCACGGGAACCAGGAAAGTAAGCACGAACAGGGCAAGTACCAGCACGGGGAGCATACGCCCTATGCGATGCATAACAGACCGTGGGGAGGAAAAAGAGCTCCCAGGCGCTTCGCTACTGGCAGCATCCTCTGTTCCCTGCGTTGACGGAAGATTCGTGTCGTCTGAACGGCCTGCGTCATAGCCTGCGAGGGCACGCCTTGACCGTATGCGGATGAGGGTGCTCGCGACAAGGAACGCCGCACCTGCGAGAACAAGAGCAAGGTTGATGAGGACGAGCGGAATCGTGCCATCCGTTGTTGAAGGCGTGGTGAGAGCAGCGCCTGGGCGAGGCGTTGGAGGCGGAGGCGAAGGTGGAGCCGGGTTGGAGTCGGTCACGACGATGGTGACAGGATAGTCTGTCACAGAGGTCTCGTCAGCGCCATGCGCCAGAGACAAAGGCAGCGCAAGGAAAAATACCAGCGTCGCAGCGAGTGCTACAACAAGCCAGGAAACAGTGCTCAGAGTCCCCAAACCAGAGCGGATACTTCGAGATGCGGACGAAAAAGACACTGGCGTATGAAGAGGGCATGTTCGCATATTTCCCTCCAAACCTCAGAGCTTGTTCAGCCTATGCGCTGTTGTCATGCCAACGTTTCAACATCTCTCAGCCTAACACGCCAGGCCCCCTATCGGCAAGCACGCCTAGTGCAAAAGGTAGTATATGTGCGGTGTATGCAGGCAAATGCATTAGACTATCGGTATAACTTGAAGAAAAGATGTCCTGAAAAGCTGGAGTAATGGAACGAGAGTACGCGATCAGCTCCTATTCGTTTAGTTCACGTTTCCAGCCACCATCTTCCATCAACTGCCTGCAACCCAAAAACGATATTTTTAAGTTTACGTCTTGCTTACAGTTCGCCTGTTGCCTATAATGAAAATCACGGAGAAGTTGGGCAGCGAGACAAAAGCTCGCCCGCAAGGATCCAACTACAAAGAAAAAGGAGAAGAAATGGACAGATCACAGAAAAAAGGCATTTCAAGGAGAAGCTTCCTGACGGGAGCCGCAGCAGCCGGAGCGCTTGCCACCGCAGGCCTGGCAGGCTGTTCGCCTGGAACCGGCAGCGCGCCGAGCGGCAGTTCAGGGAGCGGGACAGAAGCAACCACGGTTGGAGCTGTGTATCCCTGGGAGAACGCACCTGCCCCCATCACCGATTTTGCCGAGACTGTCGACACCGAGATACTCATCATCGGTGCCGGCATGTCGGGCCTTGCTACCGCGTGTTCGGCGGCAGAAAGCGGCGCAAAGGTCACCGTTGTTGAGAAGTGTCCCAACTTTAATGGACGCGGCGGCGGCTTTGGTGCTATAAACTCCCGTTACATGGAAGCCGTGGGGGCAACCTTTGACAAGCCAGATGCCTATGCACACTGGATCGCCCAGACAGGCAGCAGAGCGACGGAGACTTTGATAGCAAAATTCTTCCGCGACAGCGAGCGTGCCTCCAACTGGGTGCTCGACAAGATCGACGCCGTAGGCGGTGCAGTGATGGTGGGCGACTTCTTCTCTAAGGACACGGTCTGGTCCGAGGTGCCCGGCTATCATATGGCCTTCCTCATGCCAGACCCCAACGACCCCGAGGCTCCCCCGTTGTTTGAGTACAACCCCTTCCTGCCGGCCACACTCTGCCATGCTGACGCGGTCGAGGCAGGGGCCGAGTTCATCTTTAACGCGCCTGCTGTACAGCTCATCAAGGAGGGCAACAAAGTGGTAGGTGCTGTCGTAGAAACCGACGCAGGGGTTTACACGCGCTTCAACGCCAGCAAGGGCGTTGTGCTCGCAACCGGCGACATCTCCGGCGATCCCGAGATGGTCAAGGCCTATGCCCCTATCGCCCTGCCCTATCCGCTTGAACGCACACAGTACACCCCTACCAGCGTTGGTGCCGGCTGGAACAGCGGCGAGCCGGTCAATAACGGCGAGGGTCATAAGATGGGCATGTGGGCCGGCGCGCAGATGGTAGACCTGCCGGGCCCCACCATGATGCACCCGCAGGCGTTCACGTGGTTCCACGCTGCCTTCTTGTTTGTTAACATCAATGGCGAGCGTTTCTTCTGCGAGGACACCTGGGTTCAGGGCAAGTCCAACAACATGGTGCGCCAGCCTGAGCAGCGGGCCTTTGCCATCTTTGATGATAACTGGCTGGAAGACATCGCCAACACCGTTGGTTATGGCGGCGGCATGTTCTGGGATAGCTTTCGCCCCT
Organism: Coriobacteriales bacterium; assembly: GCA_031267175.1. Classification (GTDB taxonomy): domain Bacteria; phylum Actinomycetota; class Coriobacteriia; order Coriobacteriales; family UBA8131; genus WQXH01. Next base: position 3,430 of record JAIRZP010000118.1, read on the forward strand.
TTGGCTCCCCCACCACAGCGGCCGCGGAGAGCTTCAGAGCTCAAATGTTTGAGGGAGATGCCATGGCAGGAGGGCCGAGCTGGCTTGAGTTAGGCGCAGAGCCCGACGCGGCCACCGACCCGGTAACCTGGACGCAGCCCGCCTGGCAGGCTGACACTATCGAGGAGCTGGCAGAGCTGATCCATGTGCCCGCCGACACGCTCAAGGCAACCGTGGATCGCTATAACACCCTCTGCGATGCTGGCTCAGACACCGACTTCTTCAAAGAGGCCACCTTCCTTACCCCCATCAAGAAGGCACCGTTCTATGCCACGAAGGTCGGCCCGGCTGTGCTCGCCATCCCTGCCGGGCTCAAGTGCAACGAGGACTTTGCCGTGCTCGACGCAGATGGCAACGCCATTGATGGCCTGTACGTCGCGGGCAATATGGTAGGCAGTGTCATAGCCGTTGATTATCCCATCAACGTGGCAGGCAACAGCCACGGGCGCTGCATCACCTTTGGATATGACCTGGGCAAGCAGCTTGCGGGTGACTACGAGCCTGCTATCAAACCTGGCGACCCGATGCCCGGGCTTAAGGTCGGCAGTGTCAACCGCTGGACTGCTGATGGCTTTCCTCTCGAGCCCAGCGCCTAGCCTGACCTGACGCCAGCTCCACCGCTGGTACCATCACACACCTCGCGGCCCGTCCTTGTACTGAGGGCGGGCCGCCTGTTCTAAAGGAGTACGATACCCTTGGAATCCTTGGAGTCCCATCCATCACCAGAGCCAGTTTCAGAGCCTGTTCCTTCGATAGCAGAGGCTGAGCACAGAGACGCGGAGCAGGCCTTTGACCGTCTGGAAGCACTGCTGGCAGAGCTTCCTGCCATCCAAGAGGAGGACAAAAGGCTTACACGGGCACGTGAGGCGCGAGAGCTGCGCACGACACAACAGCGCACTCAGCTGCTTGAAGCTGAGATAGCCTCTTACGGGAAAGCCATCGACACAGCCCTTATAGAAGCAAAGGCTGCCTCAGACCGCCGGGACAAAGATGAGGAGGGCCGCCAGTCTGCCCTTGCGCGTATGTACACCGAACTCAGATATACGCGCCTCGCGACGATGCAGCGCTCGGGGGATAAGCTCCGTGCGCTGCTTGAGCAGGGCGTGCTCAGCCTTGATGATCCCCTCGACGATTACGCCCTTTCGGATGAGGAATACCATGCTCTGGAAGCTCGGATACGGGCTTTTCAGGAAGAGTACCAGCAGCTCTACGCATTCTGCAGACGCCTTGAGGGCCTGGAAAACGACGGTGACGCCAGCATAACGAACTCATGCGAAGAGCTCGCAGAGACAACATGAGGGTAGCCGGCTAACCCTCGCCTGTGAGCTTTAAGAAAGGTTCTTTTCGCTCCAAGGTACTCTGTTGGCCTCCATAAAGCATGGCGAGCAGCCTTCTGAGAAAAATCGGGTCAGGCTCGACACCCTGATACCTGTTTGCATAGGCAGCCCTCACCAGAGCATCCCTGAAATACGCTGCATGGTCTTTGAAGAGTGTGTTGTTGGCAGGCACGCCAAAACCGGCCATATAGATCTCCATGAACACGGCGATGGTTCGGGTATTACCCTCTCTGAAGGGATGGACCCTCCATATGTCGGTGATGAACGTGCCGAGGTGGGCAATCGCGGCTTCATCGAGAGGAAAGGAGTACGTGGTACCCTTCTCTTTGCCAAAGTAGTACTCCAGCCCATTTACAATGAAGGGATAGTCCTCGTAGGCAACGGTACTGCCGTGTAGGACAGGCTCGGACTTGGAGATATTCTCGACCCTCCATTGTCCGGCGATTGCAGCATACTGAGCTATGTCCTTGAAAAGCATCCCAACGCTGCCGCTTCAGCTCAGGGTCGTTGCCGCCTAGCACCATGTCATACATAAGCAGTCGCCTCTCTCATGTCACTATAGGCTTTTGCCACCCTCAGCGCTCAGAGCGTTGCGGTCTCACAATCATCCTATATATCGCCAAAGAGGAATATCGCGTAGAGTATGTTGACCGCGAGCCCTATGCATCCGGCTGCGATGAGCCATTTGAAGCTGGCACTCCGGCTTTGTTCGTAGAGCGCCGTGCTGCCCTGTTGATAGGCGGTGTTCATCCTGACGGCAAATACCAGCGCCGGTATGGCGAGGAGGCCTCCACAAAACAGTATCTCAAGGATGGCAAAGGTGAGGTACAGGCCAAACCTGTTGGCGACGAGCATCCGGCCCATGCCCTGCTGCGCTTGTTGCCCGTACGGCCCCGGAACTGGCACCTGCATTTGGTACGGTTGCTGATACTGCTGTGGGTAAGGCTGTTGGTACGGTTGAGCTTGCTGGTACTGCTGATACTGCTGCGGCTGCGAGGATTGTTGATAGGGTTGTTGGGGCTGATAGGGCTGTTGATACTGCTGCTCTTGGGGTTGCTGGTAGGTCGGCTGCCCGTATCCCTGCTGGTAGGGCTGCTGTTGATACGGATACGGATACGGCTGCGTGGACTGGTACGGCTGCTGAGCATACTGCTGCTCAGGAACATACATCTGCTCGGGCGGCGGCGTGGGATAGACTTCGTCGCTCCCTACCACGCCGGATGGAGTCTCCTGCTGTGTTTGCTGTAGCGACTGCTGATAGAGCTGCGTTTCGGGCTGCGAAGGCTGTTGATAGTTCTGCTGCGCGGGAGCCTGCTGATACCCCTGCTGAGCAGAGGGTTGCTCAAACGAAGTTGGTTTGGGGGGAACCAGGTTTGGCTGCGGAGCCTCGTTGAGCGGTGGGTTCTGTTGGTCTGTCATGGGGTATCCTTACTGCTTAACCAGGGATTCCAGGGTATCGTTGTAAGTGCTTGCCAGGGCACAGAGCGGCACTTCAATGGCGCTTTTCTGCTCAGCTTCATACACCGTGTCGATGGCAAGCGTGCTGCCGCCCACGTCTCCGATGACGCTGTAGGGCACCTGATGGCTCAGTAGCACCTCAAGGACGGGCTCGACCTGCTCAGGGTCTGCGCTGATGAGGATGCGGCTGGCACTCTCCGCAAAGAGGGCGGCCACGGGCGCTACCTCACTGTCAAGCACCACACTGGCACCCAGCTCTCCGGCAAGACAGCTCTCGGCCAGCGCAACGGCCAGTCCACCCTCACTGAGGTCGTGGGCACTGGCCAACAGCCGCGCCTGCACGCACGTGCGCACGGCAGCCTGCACGGCAGCTTCCAAGTCCAGATCCAACAGCGGCGGGGCACCGGCAACCTTGTCATAGCGTAGCTTGAGGTACTCACTGCCGCCGAGTTCGCTCAAAGTCTCCCCTACCAGGATGATGACATCGCCGGACTGCTTGAAGGCCGCGTCAAGCGCGACACTCACATCCTCCAGCACTCCCACGATGCCAATGGTAGACGTGGGATAGATAGCCGTGCCAAAGCTTTCGTTATAGAAACTGACGTTGCCGCTGATAACCGGTATAGTATAGTGCTTGCAGGCATCGGCCAGGCCGCTGACCGCCTGCTTAAAGGTGTAAAAGACCTCCGGTTTTTCCGGATTGCCAAAGTTGAGGCAGTCGGTGAGGGCCAGTGGTTCGGCACCTGTGCAGGCGAGGTTGCGCATGCCCTCGGCTAGGGCGAGCTGGGCACCCCGATAGGGGTCGAGATAGCAGTAGCGCCCGTTGCAATCGGTGGAGATGGCAATGCCACGCGTGCTCATCTCGCCGCGTCCGGTATCGCCGATGCGCAGCACGGCCGCGTCTGCACCGGGAAGCAGCACCGTGTTGTTCTGCACCTGATGGTCGTACTGCCGCCATATCCAGGCACGCGAACAGATATTGGGACTGGCGAGCAGTGTGAGAAGGTCGTGGGTATAATCGACAGGGCTCCGGTCTTGAGCGTTGTCCCGATCCTGTACGCTGTCAAGGCTGCCGGCATTGTCGAGGCTGCTCGCAGTGCGCTGCTCCCTTTCCCGCTCTTCAATAAACGCCAGCGCGTCAAAGCCCTGGACCTCATCGAGGTACGCAGGCCTTCTGCTCTCCGGGTCATACTCCGGGGCGGACTCCGCCAGCATCTCCGCCGGCATATCCGCGACTATCTGCTGCCCCGTTGGCAGACTGCTGTCACGCACCACAAACCGCCCCGTATCCGTGATAGAGCCAATGCGAGAAGCCGCAACGCCCCAGCGGGAGCAGGCCTCCTCAACGGCCGGCCAATCCTCGGGCGTAACCACGGCCAACATGCGCTCCTGGCTCTCCGACACCATGATCTCAAAGGCCTGCATGGCCTCCTCGCGCTGGGGCACCTTGCACACGTCGATATCGATGCCCACGCCGCCTCTGCTCGCCATCTCCGAGGCCGAGCTCGTCAGGCCGGCGGCACCCAAGTCTCCGAGCGCTACGAACCTGCCCGCCTTGAGCAGCTCCAGGCACACCTCAATGAGCAGCTTCTCTTCAAAAGGGTCGCCCACCTGCACGGCAGGACGCTTGTTCTCCGCGGCCTCATCAAACTCCTGAGAGGCCAGAACGCTCGCGCCTCC
>JAIRZP010000183.1 GCA_031267175.1 Coriobacteriales bacterium
GAGATCATCACGCTGGTCAAAGACACGGCGCTTGCCTTTACGCTGGGCGTCGCCGAGATGTTCACCCAGGCAAAGGCCATCGTCTCCAGTCAGGGCAGCCTGCTCGCCTTCCTCATTGCGGGGATATTCTATTACGTCTTCAACGCGCTCGTTGCCTTTATCATGGAACGGGTCGAGAAAGCCTTTGCCTATTACCATGAGTGACGCGCGCGCCAACATACTCCGTATCTCAAAGGCCCGCAAGAACTTTGGCAACGACGAAGTGCTGCACAGCATATCCCTCAGCGTGGACACCGGCGAGGTGGTGGCCATCATCGGGCCCTCCGGCAGCGGCAAATCCACGCTCCTGCGCTGCGCCACGCTCCTGGAGCAACTGGACGGCGGCTCGCTGTATTACGACGGGGAGGCCATAGCCACGAGCGATGAGAACGGCCGTGCCGTCTATGCATCTGCGCAGGTCCTTCAAAACGCCCGTATGAAGTTTGGGCTGGTGTTTCAGGACTTTAACCTGTTCCCCCACTACACTGTCATGAAGAACATCACCGACCCGCCGCTCCATGTGCAAAAGCGCAACAAGGAGGAGGTCTTTGCCGAGGCCGAGGCACTGCTCAAAAAGATGGGGCTGGAGGATAAGGGCAGCGCTATGCCCTGCGAGCTTTCTGGTGGCCAGCAGCAGCGCGTCTCCATTGCCAGGGCTCTGGCGCTCAACCCGGAGATCCTCTACTTTGACGAACCCACGAGCGCCCTGGACCCCGAGCTGACCGGCGAGATACTCCGTGTCATTCGCGCCCTGGCCGCTGAGCATATGACCATGGTCATCGTCACCCATGAGATGAGCTTTGCCCGCGAGGTGGCAGACCGGATACTCTTCATGGACGGCGGTGTCATTGTCGAGGAAGGCCCGTCACAGCAGATCGTTGATCATCCCCGCCACGAGCGCCTGAGGGCCTTCCTCAACAAGCTGGAGACTTGAAACTCTCTGCGAGAGTGATCTGGCAGCCTCCCTCCTCTTGTGTTTCCACGCTAACTAGCTGTTCCTGCCTATACGTCCATGATGATGGGAATGATCATCGGGCGCCTTCTCACGCGTTCCCACAGGAGTTTGGAGAGGCTCTCGCGTATGGCCCGCTGCAGGCGGTTGGGGTTATTGCGATGCTCGTGCGCGAAATTGGCCACCGTCCGGCTCACAACCCGTATGGAGTCTGCGAGCAGCTCCGGATCGTCGCCGCCGCTGACCCCTCGCATGATTATTTCCGGATCGCCCGCAGCCTTGGAGTCTCGCTTGCGCAGCATCACCACCACCGTGGCAATGCCGTCAGAGGCCAGGGTCTGGCGATCTTTGAGCACGACGTTGGACACATCGCCCACACTGAGGCCGTCCACATAGATAATGCCGGACTCCACCGATTCGGAACGCCTGACGCCGTCCTGGCTGAGCACGAGGCTCTCCCCGTTTTCCAGCACAAAGATATTGCGACTCGGTATGCCCATGTCCTCGGCCAACCGGGCATGTGCACGCAGATGCCGCGCCTCACCATGCACGGGCATGAAGTACCGCGGCCGGCTCAGCGCCAGCATGAGTTTGAGCTCCTCGGCACCTCCATGGCCCGAGACATGCACGAGCGCCCGTTGCTTGTCGTAGACATCGGCCCCTATCTTTGAGAGCGCGTTGATAATACGCGTCACCGCCTTCTCGTTGCCCGGCACCGGCGTGGCGGAGAGGATGACCGTGTCGCCCTCCCCTATCTCCACGGTTCGATGCTCGCTGTTTGCCATGCGGGCAAGCGCGGAGAGCGGCTCACCCTGCGATCCTGTGCACAGGATGACCACCTTGTTGGGCGGAATGTCACGGGCCGCATAGGCATCGACGATGCTGTCACTCGACACGTTGAGATAGCCCAGATCGCGGGCGATCTGTGTGTTGGTGAGCATCGAGCGCCCCGTCACCGCCACCTTGCGGTTCGCGGCCCTGGCGGCATCGCAGACCTGCTGGATGCGGTGGATATGGCTCGAGAATGAGGCCACGATGACACGCTGTTCGGCACCGGTGATTATCTGGCGCAGCACCTTACCGACTTCTGCCTCGCTCCTCGTAAAGCTCGTATTGGCCGCGTTCGTAGAATCGGAAAGCAGCAGATCGACCCCGGCGTGTGCGAAGCGCGTGATGGCGCCGTAGTCGGTGGCCACCCCGTCTATCGGTGTCTGGTCGAGCTTGAAGTCTCCCGTGTGCAGCACATTGCCGACCGGCGTGGTGATAAACACGCCCATGGCCGCCGGTATACTGTGGTTGACGGCGAAGAACTCCAGCACAAACGAACCGAGCCGTATCCTATTCGCGGTCTTGACCTCGCGCAGTTCGGCGTTCTTGATACGAAACTCAGAGAGTTTGCCCTCTATGAGCCCGAGTGTCAGCTTTGAGGAATAGATGGGTACTTTGAGTCCCAGGTCCTTCAGCAGATAGGGCAGAGCCCCGGTATGGTCCTCGTGGCCGTGGGTAATGACAATGCCGCGCAACTTCTCCGCGTTCTCCAGGAGATAGGTGTAATCCGGCAGGATGAGATCCACACCGGGATGGTCGTCGTCGGGAAACATCAGGCCGGCATCCACGACAATGACATCGTCTTTGTACTCAAAGACCGTCATGTTCTTGCCTATGCCGTCGAGGCCTCCGAGCGGGATGATGCGCAGCTGCTCGGTCTGCCCACCCTTGCGGCTGTCCTGTTGGTCATGGACGCTTTGGGCTCTGTTTCTCTGCCGTTTGGCAGCGTAATGGCTCTGCTTTCTGTTTGTTTTGGTGTCAGCGTTGTTTTTGCGCGCTTCACCTGCTTTTGCCTGTTGCAATAAGGTTCCTCCTCATCTTCGGTTGTCTGCCCGTCCTCTTCGGAGGCCGAGCCTGTGTGCCTCCCCTGAGGAAGGCGTATTTTCAGTCTCGTTGGAGACTTTCATCCAAATCGTACCCGCCCTACAGCACCCCTACCCTGCGCATGACCTCTGCGAGTTGCTCACGCTGCCCGGCTGTAGCATCTACCAGAGGCAGACGCACGCCACCGCAGTCAAAGTCAAGCAGTTTCATGGCCTCCTTGACCATGATGGGGTTTGCAGTGACAAAGAGCTCGCGCATAAGAGGCTGCAGGGCCAGGTGTGCTTCAAGCGCCTCTGTCTGCCTGCCTGCTGCCGCGGCATCCACTATCTCCTTCATGCGGGCAGGTGCCACGTTTCCAATGGTGGAGATGACTCCCCTGCCGCCGAGCGCCATCACCGGCACCGTAATCTCATCATCGCCTGAGTAGACGCCAAAGCCCTCCGGCGCGTCGGCAACGATACGGCTCACCTGGTCCAGCCTGCCGGAGGCCTCCTTGATGGCCTTGATATTCTCGACCTCATGGGCCAGGCGGAGCGTTATCTCAGACTCCATGTTGATGACACAGCGTCCAGGGATATTATAGAGGATAACGGGGATCTCCACGGCCCGAGCGATGCTCTTGAAGTGCTGGTACAGGCCCTCCTGCGGAGGCTTGTTGTAGTAGGGCACCACAGTCATGAGGCCGTCAACGCCGAGCCGCACCACATCGCGGGCAAAACTGACAGAGTCTGCCGTGCAGTTATCGCCCACGTTGGCAATGATGGGAACCCTGCCTCCAACGGCGTCGATAACCGCCTTGAACAGCTCTATCTTCTGGGGATAAAAAACCGTGGGAGACTCTCCCGTCGTGCCGTTGAGCAGGAGCGCGTCGGTGCCGCCCTCGATGAGCCGGAGCGCAAGTTCCTGCGCACGCGCAAGGTCAAGCCCAAGCTCCCGGTCAAAGGGTGTTATCATCGCCACGATAAAGCGGCCAAAGGGGTGCGAGGTCGCGCTGGCAGCAGTGTCTGCAGGCGCAGGCGTGGCCGTACTCGCAGTCTTGCCTGCGGCCTGATTCATGGTCGTACTCACCGTTGCATCAATTCCTCTAGTCCAATAACCAGGCCGCTCAACGTGCCGACCCTTCGGATGGCCAGCAGGACGCCGGGCATATACGCGCTCCTGTCAAAAGAGTCATGACGAATCGTCAGGGTCTGCCCCGGCGAACCGAATATAACCTCCTGGGATGC
>JAIRZP010000215.1 GCA_031267175.1 Coriobacteriales bacterium
TAGCTTCGAATCTTTCAAAGTGCGAGTAGCCAGTATAGCAGCTTACAGCCGCATACGCAAGAGCCGCATGCTGTAGAGCAGCACGGCTATGAGCACGCCGGTGTCTGCCAGTATGGCCATCCACATGCCGGTGATGCCGGCAATCGTCAGCCCCAGCACCGCTATCTTTACCACGAGGACAAACACGACCGTTGCCCGTATGGTGCTCACCATCTTACGGGAGAGCCTGAAGAGGCGCGGCAGGCCCGCAAGGCTGTCCTCCATGAGGGCAACATCCGCAGCTTCCACGGCGGTATCGGTGCCCAGCGCGCCCATGGCAATGCCCACATCGGCGAGTGCCAGGGCCGGTGCGTCGTTGATGCCGTCTCCCACCATGGCTACCGTGCCGTACTCCTGCTTGAGCGCTCGGAGCAACTCGAGCTTGTCCTCGGGCATGAGTTCGGCGTGGTACTCGCTCAGATGCGCGTCGGCGGCTATCTCCTCCACCACCTCGCGCCTGTCTCCCGAGAGCATGACGGTGTGCCCAATGCCGAGCCGCGCCAGCTCGTCCATTACGGTGGGAGCCTCAGGGCGGAGCGCATCCCTCAGCTCATTGCGGTTGAGGCCGGCGCCCAGGGTGAGGGTGCCCGTCTTGTCAAAGGCGATGGCCTGGACCTTGGCGCCCAGCTCCAGAAAGGCCCCTCCCTTGACGAGGATGCCACTGCGGGCGGCGCGCGCCAGAGCGCACACCACGCTCACGGGCGTTGCTATGACCAGGGCGCACGGGCAGGCCACTACCATCATGGAAAGCGCGCGGTAGACCCACACGTCCAGGCCGCCCAGCGCCGCCAGGCCACTGAGGCTGATAAGCGGCGGCACGAGCGCCACCAGCACCGCCGAAGCCAGCACCAGCGGCGTGTAATAGCGGGCAAAGCGGTTGATGAAACGCTCATACGGGCTCCGCTTGGCCTGGGATTCCCTGACCAGCTCGACGATGCGGGCCAGCGTGGAGTCCTCCACGGTAGCCGTGGTCTTGATCTCAAGAAAGTCGCTCACATTCATGGACCCGGAGTACACCGGCGCGCCGACATCCTTCTCCACCGGCACGCTCTCCCCCGTTATCGCGGCCTCGTCTATGCGCGAGCTACCCTGCGTGATAACGCCGTCAAGCGGGATACGCGAGCCGGGCTTGACCATGATGGTCTCCCCTGCCGCCACCTCCTCCGGACGTAACTCCAACCCGACGCCCTCGCGGAGCACCTCCACCTTGGGAGGCGTGAGCTCCAGCAGTTTGGCGATAGAGCGACGGTTGCGGCCGATGGCAAAGCCTTCCAGCCACTCACCAAAGCAGAACAGCGCCACAACCACGCCGGCCTCGGAGAAGTCACCGAGCAGACAGGCGCCTATGACGGCCACCAACATGAGGATGCTGATGTCAACGCGTCGCCGGAGCACGGACTCCTTGACACGGGGGAGGATAAGGTAGAGTCCCAGGGCGCAGGCCACGCCAGAAACAAGGGAGGGAACCAGGGGAGAAACAAAGGGGAACGCCTCGCCGCCAAAAAGGTGGAGGGCTGTTCCTGCGAGCGCGAGGACCGCACAGACGATGAGAACCGGGAGTTTGATGGCGTCGTTGTCCTCGTCCTCCCCTTCCGCGTTGTCATGCGAGCACCCGCAGGCTGGCTCATCGTCGTCAGAGGACTCTGTACTGCCCGGTGAACAGCAAGAGGCCTGCCCCTCGTGGCCCTGGCTGGAATCCTGACCCTGGCTGAGACCCTGGCCCTGGCCTTGGCTGAGGCTACTGTTTTGAATGAAGCCCTGCCCCTGCGGTTGGCAGTGCCCGCACCCACAGATGACTTCGTTGCTGTTGCTCATGATCAGTTCCCCACTTCTTCAGAGGCGTGTTCTATGCCCAGCTTGAGCATGCTCAGGACGTGATTATCGGACAGGCGATAGACCGCGCGCTGCCCGTCTCTGCGGGCGCGTACCAGATCGATGTCGCGCAGGAGCCGCAGCTGGTGGCTCACCGCACTTTGTGAGACCTCGCAGATTTCCTGCAGCTCGCACACGCACAGTTCACCGTTGGCAAGGGAGGCCAGAATCTTGAAGCGGGTAGAGTCGGCCATCGCGGAGAATATCTGTGTTGCCTTATAGATGATCTCGTCGCCGGGAAGGCCCTCCGCCGCGTGCCAAAGGGCATCGGTGTCCGTAAGGCTCGCGTCGCAGAGCAAAACCTCCGCGTCGTGCGCCCCTGCGTGTACCTCTGCGTGTGCCGTATCCTGTGCCTGAGTTGTCTGAGTCGTCATAGCCGTGCCTTTCACTCATCGTTTTGTGCTTAATCGTGCCCTTGTCCTTGCCTTCTGCTCGATTCTTGAGTCGTGCTGTTAAACCAATGTATGAGCATATGCTCATATTAGTACTTACGCATGTATCTTGTCAAGGGCTTATCAAGAATTTTTTTCTCCACGCCGCTATAGTTCAGACTCTCTATGTCATTGCGAGCGAGCGCAGCGAGCGCGGCAATCCAGTCCTTGAAACAAGAATGGGGCAAAAATAAGGCTAGCCAGAGACAACAGAGAAGGACTGGATTGCCGCGTCGCGCGATGCGCTCCTCGCAATGACAATGGGTGTTAGTAACCTGCTATACTATTATCCTTGCGAGGATGCGAGAGGAGAGCTTGGCACAACATGACGGCTGAGGCACACAAAAGGCTCCGGGTTGCCCCGTGGATTGTCCGCGCGGCGGTGCTTTTCATCTTTCTGGGCAATATGTGGTGCGCTTTGGCCTTTCTTGTCTCACCAGGCTACTACGCATTGAGCTTTGAACTCACGGGGGTTCCCGGAAGCATCGCAATCCAGGGGCTCGCCGTGGCATTTCTCATGTGGAACGCCACCTATCCCCTCGTCATCATCAACCCCGTGCGCTACCGCGCGATGTTTGCCGTTGTGCTCGTGCAACAGGCTATAGGCCTCGTCTGTGAGACCATCCTGTACACGCAGATAGGCGCGGGGCACGAACAACTCGCCTCCAGCCTTCTGCGCTTTATCGGTTTTGATGGAGCAGGCCTCCTCGTCATGGGAGCCGCCTACATCGTCCTCAGCATCGGGCTCGCGAGAGGCCGGGCAGCACAAGACCATGAACCCGTGCC
>JAIRZP010000259.1 GCA_031267175.1 Coriobacteriales bacterium
TCTCGTTGTCAAGAGCTTTCGAGTACTTTTTTGCAGGTTCGCTTGCGTTTGTTTCAGTTCACACCCATTGCGAAGAGCCCTTCGGTTGCGCTCAGGGCAGGCTCCGCGCGACGCGGCAATCCAGTCCTTCTCTTTCGCCTCTGGGTAGCCCCATTTTCACCAACCCCTTGTTTCAAGGACTGGATTGCCGCGCTCGCTTCGCTCGCTCGCAATGACAGAGAGGGGGCTGAACTTGCGTTTCTATGGGGTCTACAGTAAAACTACAGATTGCATCTGTATGGTTTCATCCGGAGGAATGATTATGGATATAAAAATTCTGCTTGTTGAGGACGATGAGCATATCTGCAATTCGGTGAGAGCCTTCTTGTCGGAGGCGGGTTATCAGGTGGAGGCCTGTCTGGATGGCGACGAGGCGCACATCAGGTTTTACGAACATGCCTATCAGCTTGTCATCCTTGACATCCTGTTGCCCAACATGGGCGGCTACGAACTCCTGAAAGAGTTTCGCAAAGTAAGCGATGCTCCCGTTCTGATGATGACCGCACTCGCCGACGACGCAAATCAGATCAGGGCCTTTGACGCGGAGGCAGACGATTACGTCATCAAGCCATTCAAAATGCGGATTCTGCTCAAGCGCGTGGAGGCCCTGCTCCGTCGCAGCGGAGCCCTGGCAAAAGAAATCCGTTTGGGCAAGCTGACGATTCTCACGGATGATTTCAGGGCGTTCTACGATAGCTCAGAGCTGCCGCTGACCCTCAGGGAATTCGAGATACTCACCCTTTTGATGCAAAACGCCAACAGGACCCTGACCCACGAAACCATTCTGTATCGCGTATGGGGCTATGACTATGACGGCGACGGCAGAAGCAACGTGCATACCCACATAAAGAACCTGCGGGCAAAGCTGCCGGTACCTATCATACAAACAGTGCGCGGCGTGGGCTACCGATTGGGGGCTCGTGAAGCATGAACCGAAACGGCTTGTTCTTTAAGACATTCCTCTACACGGCGATTTTTGCGATTCTGCTCGTTGGCGTAACAGCGTTTCTGTTCTCCGCGCAAATCATATCCTATTACAGAATGCAGAACACCAACCACATCACCCGAAGCTATCAGCGTATCGTGACAGGCGCAGAAGACGGCGTTGGCCTTATTGAATCGGCACAGCGTTTTTATGAGAGAAACCAGTCCCTCCCGTTCATCATAGTGGACAAGAACGGCACTACTGTATACGCCACCCCCAGCCTCGATCCCGATTGGCCTGAAACCAATGACGACTCTCCACCCGATATCAGCCCTGACACGGACAACAGCAGTTTGGCGCCGGGCGATGGCGTTGAGGCCCCTCCGCTTACGGTCTATTCCGACAACGAATATGAAATCATTGTGCCGGGAGGGGATTTTGCCGAATACTATGATGGCCTGACCTTGCGGGTGGTTGTTGCGGTGCTTGCGATTCTTACCACTGCCCTGCTGTGTGCGTTCGTTTTTGCAAGGCAGATCACAAAGCCCATCAAAACACTTGCAGACATCACGGGCAAAATGGCCAAGCTCGAAGAGGTGCTTCTGCCGCCCAAGCGGGCAGACGAACTGGGAACCTTAACCGAGGATGTCCATTCGTTATACGTCAAGCTAAAGGACGAAATCCTGCGGGAGCGAGCGTTGGAGGAAGCACAGCGGCATTTCTTTTTGGCGGCATCCCACGAGTTGAAAACACCTGTCGCTGCCACAAGCGCGTTGTTGGAGGGTATGCTCGAAAACGTGGGCGAGTACAAAGACCATCCTACGTACCTGCGCGCGTGCCTGAAACTGATGGACACACAGAGCGAACTGGTTTCCGAGATACTGGAGCTTGTGGCTTTGAGCGACGGGAACATCGTAGCTGCGCCCGAAACGCTGGACATCGGACACACGATAGAGGAGATCCTGTCTGACATCCGCGCATTGGCAGAGACAAACGAGCGGAAACTGATTGTGGAGATTCCCGAAGGACAGGTCTGCCGTGCCGACGCCCGTATGCTTAAGAAAACCCTTTCCAACGTCATAGTCAACGCGGTGCAGAACGCCGCATCGGGCAGCGAGATTCGGATAGAGAGCAAACCCTTGGAAAGCCACTACCGTCTCTCTGTCCTGAATGTTGGGGCTAAGATCGACGAGGCGGTCTTGCCGATGCTGTTTGACCCGTTCTATCGCGTCGATACGGCGCGAAGCAGAAAAAGCGGGGGCAGCGGTCTGGGGCTCGCAATCGTTAAAAGGACGCTGGATGCCATGGGCTTTGACTTCGCCTTGGAAAACGCCTCAGACGGTGTTTTGTTTTGGGTGGACGTGCCCAAAGGATGAGGGAGGTAGAGCTTTGAGAACGGGGAAACAGGAGATTTTGACGCTCGTCTTGTTCGCAGTGTACCTGCTGCTACTCACGGCGGTTATTCTTTTCAAACTTCCGTTTTATTCACCTGGGTGGGACGAGCGGGCAGTCAACCTGATTCCGCTGATGGGTTCGTTTGACGAGCGCGGAGTTCTTGGCGTGCAGGAAATAGCGTATAACATACTCCTGTTCGTCCCGCTCGGCATCTATATCTGCCTGATGAGAGAGAACTGGCCGCTATGGAAAAAGCTCATCCCGATTATCGGGCTGACCGTGACGTTTGAGGCCGCTCAGTTCATTTTTGCGCTTGGCAGAAGTGACATAACCGACGTCCTCGGCAACACACTCGGAGGAATAATCGGCATCGGAATCTACGCCCTGCTGCTCAGGCTTTTCAAGGATAAAACCGTCAGTATTGTCATCCTGGCTGCTTTGCTAGTAACGGTCTGCATAACAGCACGTTTTGCCCAGCTGTACTATCTCAGCCACTTTGTCATGATGCCGCCTGACATCTGATATACATCGCGCTGCTTCACATCAACCGACACGATATTCCTGTGCTCGCTATCTGCTGCCACAGAAAAACTACAGCCTGACTACAGGGGAGACACAGACGGGCTTGAAATAATGATAGCCAGGATGATACCCACAGTAAGCGTGGCAATTACTTCTTGGGAGGATATATATGAGCCGGAAACCACCGAAGCGGGCGCAGCAATCCAGACACGTACTTTTTGCCAAAGCGATAGCGCTGGCTGTATGCGTAACAACATTCTTGATGGCGCTTTCGTATCTGTGGGACGGAGGCTTAAAGGCAGACAGCTACGCCACTTTGGACTCCGTGCCCGAGCAGGCTATCGGGTTGGCAACCGACAGTCCGCAGAGCGGAGAACTTCCCGCCGAACAAGGCGCGGGCAACGGTCAGGCTGACGACGAGATAAGAGCGCCCACAGCAGAAATCCTGCTTGTGAACGCCGCCAATCCCCTGCCGGACAACTTTTACCCGGAAACCCTCGTGAGTCTCTTTGAACGCGGAGATCAGCACTTCCAGTTGGCAACATCCGATATTAAGGTCTGCGAAATCGTTTCTGAGTCCATGGATGCAATGTTTGCTGCGGCCGAGCGAGACGGCGTAGGCGGCTTCATCATCACCAGCGGCTATCGAACACAGGAGGAGCAACGGGCGCTCTATACCTCGACAATCGACGGAACTGCGGCCAAACCCGGTGAGAGCGAGCACGAAACCGGGCTTGCCTTTGACGTTGACACGATGGGCAACGAGCATTTTGAACGGACACCACAGTACGCGTGGCTTTCTGCGCATTGTGCAGAGTATGGGTTCATCATCCGCTACCCACGGGGCGCGGAGTGTTTGACCGGCTTCCCGTATGAGCCATGGCATTATCGCTTTGTGGGAAAAGAGCACGCAACCATCATTATGAGCAGGGGAATCACTCTGGAACAATACTGCGAAGAACTACGGTAGGGGTATACTATTGTTGCGCTGGCTGTACTCTGTATAATGGTCTCCCTTCGATTTTTCGGGTGGGAACAGTGAGGAGGATACAACGATGTGTGACACGATGGGTATTATGCCAAGTTGGAGCCTTGATGGCATAAGTTACTTTGCCAAGAACAGTGATCGGAGCCCTAACGAGCCACTCCTGACACTGCGTGTTCCCGCCATGCAGCATGAGCCCAATGCCACGCTACGCTGCAGCTACCTAAGCATTCCCCAGGTACAGCAGACGCATGAGATACTCATATGCAAACCCTCCTGGATCTGGGGTGCGGAAATGGGAGTGAATGACGCCAGGGTTGCGATAGGCAACGAGGCGGTGTTTACAAAGGCCAAGAGGGGCAAGCCGTCCTTGACAGGAATGGATCTCCTGCGTCTGGCGCTTGAGCGGTCTGACACGGCTGCCGCCGCGGTTACTGTCATCATCGATCTGCTTGAAGCCTACGGGCAGGGCGGCAATTGCGGGTTTGACAAGGAGTGTTATTACGACAACAGTTTTCTGGTCTGTGACCCCTCAGAGGGCTATGTGCTGGAAACCTCTGGTAAGGACTACGCCGTCATAGAAATAGAAGACCGGTATGCCATATCCAACGGTTTGAGTATCGGCTCAAACCATAGTAAGCGAGCAGGGCTTGCGGCCGATGAGGATTTTGCCCGACGTTTTACCGAACCGGTGCGCACCTTCTTTTCCCGGTCAAGCATGCGTAGACGCCAAGTCATGGAAAGGCTTCAGCCTTCCAGCTCTGCCAAAAGCCTGGTGGAGACTCTCAGAACGCACGCCTCAGGCCTGAGCGGGCAGGAGTTCCTCCGTGCCAGTGTGGGGAGTGTGTGCATGCACGCGGGCGGGCTGATTGGCGACCATACCACGGGATCTCTTGTAGTCGCGCTGCGCCAGGACAAGCCGGTCACCCTGTGGCTTACGGGATGCTCGACACCCTGTATCTCCGCGTTCAAACCGGTGTTTTGGCATTCCGATGCTCCTCCACTCTTCAAGAATCCCTCCCCGAGCCTTGCGTATTGGCTGAGGCGTGAACACGTGCACCGGGCCGTCCTGGCCGGCAGAATAGAAGCTTCTGTATTGCGCGCAAGAATCAAGGAGGCAGAAGCCCGGTGGTTTGCCGAAGAAGATCAGATCATGCGTGCCAAAAGTCCCGATGAGGCCGCACTTGCTGCGCTGGCCGCGGATGCCAGTAGAGAAGAGCAATGTTTGATTGATGAGTTGTATGACGAGAACTGGCGAGACTTTGCAGGCACGGGCCGCTACTCACGTTATTGGAGGCAGAAGAATGAAAAACTGGGGAAGTGATGATTAATGCTTGTATACCAGATTTCGAGTCAGTTTGCCTCAGGTCTGTTTGTGCGCGTGATGCCACTACTTGCGGTAATGGCGTCATGCGTACGGGCAGAGATGAGGCAAACTGGCCGAAAGATGGTGTGCAATGATTAATCCTCACTTCCCCAAGCCATACACGCGCCTGACCGTCTCTTACTGGCGTCCGGTAGCCACACGAAGAGAACGTAGCAGCCCATGATACAGAAGGTCGTCATTGCACCTGACAGCTTTAAAGGCTCGCTGAGTGCCAGGCAGGTTGCCGACATCATAGCTGATGCGATAGTGGCCGATTGCCCCAACTGCGCTGTTGTGAGATTACCCTTGGCAGACGGCGGAGAGGGTAGCCTTGAGACGATTATTTCGTCCGTGGGAGGCACAGTCGAAGAGACCCGCGTTCTCTCTGCGGATGGGAGGCAGATTACCGCCAGCTTTGGGATTACAACCGATGGCCAGGCGATTCTGGAGTTAGCACAGAGCAGTGGGATTACCCGGCAAATTGGCCTGCATCCCCTGACAGCAAACACGTATGGGTTTGGACAGCTTATCCTGCATGCTCTGGATCTGGGGCTCAGAAACTTCTTCCTGTGCATCGGCGGCAGTGCGTCTACAGACGGAGGGTGCGCAATGGCCTCCGCACTGGGCGTTGCCTTTCTCGATGCCGAAAAGATCCGCTTTGTCCCCAGCGGCGCGACCTTGCAAAGAATAGCAGACA
>JAIRZP010000041.1 GCA_031267175.1 Coriobacteriales bacterium
GAGGACATCGGCGCACTTGTCGTCCCGATCCCTACTGCCAGGCAGCTTGCTGATACTGTACAGAGACACTATGGCTTTTTAGCTGAGTTGAGTGCGGATGAAGAGATAATCGCCCGTGCAGATGAGCGTGACCGCAGCCTGGTGATTGCATTACTCAGGGCACTTCCGACTTTGCGGTTTGAGAACCTGGTACTGCGGTGATTGCAGTCACAATGCCGGTACCGCATCTGGTTCATTCCTCCTGAGAAGGGCTTATTCGGAGTCCTAACCCCGCAGCAACCTCTTCTCGACCTCGCTGATCAGCTCCTGCTGGGAATTGATTGCCAGCTTGCGGTAAATCCGGTAGGTATGGGTTCTGGTGGTATGCGGAGAGATGAAGAGGCTCGCGGAGATATGCTCGTTATTGCGGCCCTTTGCCAGATAGACGAAGACCTCGGTTTCGCGGGGCGACAGCCGGTATTCGTGGGCAACGGCCAGGCAAGCAGTCCGCCAGGCTCCCTTTCTCGTCTCCTGCTTCTCCGGATTCTCCTCTTCCTCCTCATCAAGGGCAATCGATTCTACGAGCTGGTTTTCCCGGTAGGGCATGAGTGCAGGCCCGAGCGTTATGACGAAGAGAACCACAAGACAGGGGAGAAAGAGCGTAGCGATGCTGTCGAGTTGGTAGAAATTGAGAACTGCTTGGATGCCCCAGCCAAGCGCGAATCCTCCAAGCGGAGCAATAAGGCCTTTGGCAAAATGCACGAGTGGCAGCACATGATGACGGTAGGAGAGGACAACCAGCACATTCCAGTGAGCGATAAAATAGCAGATGATGCCGGTGAGCAACAGGCCCGTCAGGATCAGAGGAACACCGTCGCTCAAAACAAGAAAAGCGCACACGAGCAAGGCGCAGGCGGCAACCATAGGGATGACAATGCGCTCGACGGTGGACAGGCGAGGAACCCTCCTCAGGAGCAGGAATACCACCAGCATGATGCAGCCTGCCAGGGCTGTGGCAACAATCACGACGATGAGAGGGAGACTGCTCTGATGGGTGACTATCATAGTGCAGAGCACGGTTGCCGCCGTAAAGGAGAGCACCCCCGGGGTAAACAGGGCACGATACGAGAGCTTGATCGAATCTCTCTCGCTGTCTGATCTGTGCCCTGGCCTGGAAACTGACCCGCAATCTGACCCGTCGTCTGACCCGTGTTCTCGCTCGCGGTTTGGCACGACAACCAAAGGCCTCTCGTACCTTGAGACAACCAGCAACTGCAGGATGCACGAAGCCGTATACAAAGCACCCGAGAAGACGAGGGAAACCATCCACGGCGCAAATACCATGAGGGTGCAGAGCAGACCGGCAAAGGCAATGGTGCAGCTGAGGATGACTGCCGAGACCCTGTTGTCGGATCGCCCTCTGTCGGTGGCGCTCCACGCGCTTCCCCAGGAGAGCAGCAGAAAGCTGAAACTGATGCCCAGGAGTGCCCAGGCCAGAGCCCTGATCCAAAACGGTACCACCGTACCGGAAATGTCCAAGCCGGTCACGCAGTAGAGCGGGCAGGCAAACACCAGCTCTGTTGCCACGAGCCTCTTAGAGGTGACCCAGGCCGAAAGGCGCTCAATCAAACGAAAAAAGCTGATCCATTGAAACACAGCAAGCGTCAGCAGGCCAAAGAAGTGCAGCAGCAGTTCAGAAAACAGGTCGCTTCCCTGCGTCGCAAACAGGCCGCTCGCAAAAAACAGGATAAAGCAGGCCCACAAAAAGCTGAATCCCAGGGCTACGAGAAAAGAAGGGAGTGCGAACGTATCCTTCTCAAACGCTGAGGAATCACCGCTCTCACCTCGCAAAATACCTGCTGTACTACTCTCAAACATACACCCTCCAATTACGTTTCACATACAGGGACATACAAAAGCCAAACAATCATACGGCTGAGCTACTGGCAAGGAGCGGAGCGCCTTTTATTATATGCCACATCATCAGCAGACTGGCAAGGCTGCGACAGAGGAGCACAACGGAAGGAGTTGAGAATGGCCACTACAATGACCGCAGAACGAGACGTGGGACAAGGAGTCGAGGTGTTTACCACGTGCTCAACAGCAGGGCCGATGTTCGTGCACGTTAAGGAGGGAAGGATACTCAGGATTGAGCCCATGCAGTTCGACCCTCGCAAGGTAAAGAGCTGGCAGGTCGAGGCCCAGGGACAGACCTACAAGCCGCCGCTGACCCATCCGCTTCTGCCCTGGGGTATCACCTCAAAGCACATGGCGTATTCCGAACACCGGGTCAACTATCCCATGAAACGCGTGGACTGGGATCCCTACGGCCAGAGAAACGCGGACAAGCGAGGCCAGAGCGGCTACGCAAGAATCTCCTGGGATGAAACCTTCAAGATTCTGGAGGACGAGTACAACCGCATCCTTGATGAGCACGGCCCCTCGGCCCTCTGCTATACGCATTCCGCGCATCCCGAGTGGGGCTCACTTCACTATCTTTTCAGCGACCTGTACCGCTTTCGGGACCTCTTCGGAGGAACCTACCTGGAGTTTACCCCCAATTCCTGGGAGGGCTGGGCGAGTGGAGGCCCCTTCCTGTGGGGCTTTTGGATGGGACACGGCATTCCTCCCGCAGAAGACACCCTTCAGGATATATCGCTTGAGTCGGACCTCATCATTCTCTGGGGCAGCGATCCGATGTTTCACAACGTGTATAACGGTATTGACACGGCGCGGCTCTGGCAGTGGTGGCATGACCTCGGCAAGGAGATTATCGTCATAGACCCGCTGTTCAATGAGACGGCAGCGGCAGTCGCCGACGTTTGGCTCCCCCTCTATCCGGGCACGGATAACGCGCTGGCCGCTGCCATCGCCTATCAGTGGATAGTGGACGACACCTATGACCGGGAATACCTCGACACCCATACGGTCGGTTTTGACGAGGAGCATATGAGCTTTGAGTATAACGAGGCCTATCTGGATGTCCATCCAGCTTGGCGAGGCAATCTCCCTGAGGCGGGAACACCGGGCATGTCCTTCAAGAGCTATATCATGGGAGAGGGCCCCGACGGCATTGCCAAGACACCCACGTGGGCGGCGGAAATCTGCGGTATCGAGGCCCGCAAAATCGTTGCGCTCGCACGGGCATGGGCCAAGCGGCCCACCTCGCTGTGGGGTTCTCTCGGAGGTCAGTGCCGACGCACGTTTGGGCATGAGGTCGCCCGTATGATCGGCACGCTCATCACCATGCGGGGCATGGGTACCCCCGGGAATAACCTCATTGGCGGAGGGCTCTCACTCTCCGGCCCCTACGATGGACAGCGGCAGCTTGGCCCCACCGGGTATGCCGACGGCGGAATGAACGTCGTGCTCGATAACTACTACCCCAATCCGGTTGCCCAGGCAAAGATCACCTTTACCAAGCTGATGGACTGCGTCAAGCACCCACCGCAGAAGTGGCGTGGCGGGCATCTCGATAACTTTGGACCCGAGATGTTCTTTGACGAGGTGGAGTATCCGCAGCCCGGCTGCACGGAGATTCGGTTGCTGTGGATGCGCGGCTCAACGCTCACCAATCCTCCCGACCACAAGAACAACAACATCGCCTACACCGATCCGCAGATAGAGACCCTGGTGGTGGCGGCCCCGTGGTTTGACCGGGACTGCCGTTTTGCCGACCTCGTGCTCCCGATAACGACGATATTCGAGCGGCAGGACATTACCGAGCCGGCCTCCGTTGGGCAGTACGTTCCCCCTGCCTATAACTCGCTTCGCTCTGCGGTGTACAACCAGAAGGCCATTGAGCCGGTGGGCGAGAGCAAGACCGACCTGGAGATCTTTGAGGAGCTTGCCTGCCGCCTGGGGAGGGGAGAGGAGTTCATGGAGGGCAATACCGAGGAGACGATTCTCCAGAAGATGTTTGCGCGCACGAATATCCCCCTGGAATACGATGCGTTCAAGCAGGAGGGTTATTATGTCTGGCCGGCGCTCGACGACTATGTGCCGAGCAAGCAGTTCCAGCGCTTCCACGACAACCCCGTGGGCGGCGAGAACGTCATGGAGACGCCCACGGGCAAGGTGGAGATCTATTCAACCCTGATAGCGGCGTTTTATGGTGAAGAGAACCATCCGGAGATTCCCGCTGTGCCGCATTATATTCCGGAGGTGGACGGGCGCTATGACGAGCGGCGCAAGAAGTATCCCCTGCAGCAGCTCATGGCCCACCCCAAGTTCCGATTCCACGGAAAGTATGACAAGGATCCCTGGCTCACAGAGAACTACAAGGTCTACGGGGAGGACGGATACGCCTACGAGCCCTGTCTGCTCAATCCGGCGGATGCCAGGGCCCGTGGCATAGCAGACGGCAACATCATCCGCTGCTTCAATGACCGTGGCGAGATTCTCGCCGGAGCCGTAATCTCTGAGCGCGTGATGGAAGGCGTTGCTCAGATGACCTACGGCGCCTGGAATGACCCGCTGAGTCCCGAGCCGGGGGCGCTTGACAGAAGCGGCGACGGCAACGTCCTGTCCTACGCTGGCCCGCAGTCCATCCATCACGTTGGCGGGGCGTTCAATTCCTCTCTCATGGAGGTTGAGAAGGTAGACATCGATGAAATCCTTGCTCGGTATCCTCAGGGTGCCGCGGGCACCTGGAGTTCTTGGAACAGGGAGGGCTAACATGAAAACGCTTCTCATAGATGCTGAGCGCTGTATTCAGTGCTGCAATTGTCAAAACGCCTGCAAGGACGAACACTGCGACAACAGCTGGCCTCCCCTTGCCGCACCACAGGGCCCCGGCCAGTTCTGGATACAAATCCATGAGGCTCAGTCCGGCGACGGCAGCCGCATTCAGGTAGACCGAACCCCGCTGCCGTGCCAACACTGCGCGGATGCTCCCTGCATACAGGCAGGCAAGGGCGCGGTCTATCGGCGAGACGACGGCATCGTCATCATCGACCCCGTCAAGGCTGAGGGGATGAGGGATCTGGTTGATGCCTGTCCCTACGAGAAGATCTTCTGGAACGACGAGCTCAAGCTCGCTCAGAAATGCACGCTGTGTGCGCATCTGCTCGACAGCAACTGGCAGGAGCCTCGCTGCGTAACGGCCTGCCCCGTCGACGCACTGAGCTTTGTGGAAGAAGCGGAGCTTACGCCAGAGAATCTCCACGCTCCCCTGGAAAGACTGCATCCGGAGTACGGAACCGCTCCCCGGGTGGCCTACCTGAATCTGCCCAAGCCCTGGGTGGCTGGTGCGGTCTACTGTCCCGATTCCGACAGTTGCCTGGAGGGTGTCACGGTGCGCCTGGTCAGTGAGCCGCTGGGGGCTTTTTACACAACGACCACAGACTTCCTCGGAGAGTTCAAGCTTAAAGACGTTGAGCCCGGCATCTACCGCCTCACGCTCAATAAGGAAGGGTATCAGGAAAAGACCCTGCGCAAGGTCGATGCACGAGAAGGTATCAACGTCAAGGAGCTGAGGCTCTACGAGTTTACGCAGTAGCAGAGCGGGCGACAGGGGTGTTGGAGTCCTGAGAAGTACCAGCTCATTGTCTCCCACCCCTCGAAGTCCAGATTTGCGCCCCTTTGAGTTTTGCGGAGGTCCGGAGCGCGTCTGATGGCGACAGTGAATACATCAATGCCTCCCTCGCCCCTGCTACAGAGGCACAGAGTTGCAGAGTGGAGTTGTGCCGTCGCGAGGCGGCTGAGTGTAGTCAGGTATGCAGAGAAGTTGGGAAGGACAGGGTGAAACCGCATGTGCTTTAGGCCACCAACCGTTGAAATGACAGACAATTCCTGCCCGGAGTGCGGCACGGAGAACCTCCTCGGTGCCCGCAAATGCAAGGGCTGTGGGGCAGCGCTGGATTCAGGGCCGGCCGCCGCAAAGGCAGCACCTCCCTCGGCTGGTGCCGCTGCCGACGCTGCCGCATTGGGCAAAACGGCTACGGGGGCTGTCGCTCCCTCTGGCGCACCCAGACCCCCCGGGGCACCCAGACCTCCCGGGGGGCCGCCATCGGCCCCATCGGCCCCTGGCACACCGGGAGTTCCAGGAGCGATGAACGTTCCTGGAGCCCCCAAAGCCCCCGGGGCCCCGAACTTTCCCGGAGGGCCCAAGCCCCCGGGGGCATAGAGAGGTTCCTCCCTATCCCGGCGTTATGGGGCCCCTGCTTCGTTATCAGCATCATCTTTGACCCGCTGTGCTCATGGATAACGAGAAAGATGTTTCGTGTTCCGGCACCGGTACAGGATGTGGGCGAGGCAAAGAGGGAAGCGTCGGCGTAGACAGGTAGTCCTACGCTCAACTATACATCCTGTCGGTGCGTCAGGCTTCTCAGGCTTTGCGAAAATTATCCTCCGAGTGCTCTCCCTATTTTCTGTCTTGAATGCTCAAACGGTGCGCAAACATAAGCGTCAATGTGCTAAGATATATGCAGCCAAATCAGAATATGGAAGGAGGTTGGCGATGGCTACTTCAAGCATTGGGCGCGCCATTGTTCTCAATGACGAAATGGCAGACAGACTGATAGAACAGATGGAGGAAGTTGAAGCTAATCCTCCGACGCCCCATACAGTCAAGATAAAATGGGGAGACCCCAAGAAGTTCGCTGAAGCGTTGAGCCGAAAATACGCACATGAGGAGTGATCTGCAACTCCTCTCCCTTCGAGAACAAATTCTTGAAGGATCTACAAAACTCTTTGAGCTCAATGCTCAGTTCAAAGAGTTTTGTTGTGTTCGGGATGAGGATGTCCAGACTTTTATCAGGGATAGAGCAATCAGATATGAGCGTTCTGGACTGAGCAGGACATACTTTTATGTGACTGACCGTGAAACAGAAGAAACAGATGTTGCTGCGTACTTTTCTGTGGCCATTACCTCGGTTGACTACACGAGAGTCTCAAGAGCGAGGCGAGAAAAAGTACTGGGCAGCACTCCTGGGCGAGTTAACCGAGATCATTTTGGCGGTCTTCTCATTGCCCAAATAGCCAGAGATGATCGATTTAACGAAAGTGTAATCAGTGGCACCGAACTGATAGAGGCCTGTGAAGAGATCATAGAACTTGGACGTAACTATCTCGGAGGACGAGTTATCTATTTGGACTGCAAGGAAGAGTTGATTTCTTTATACGAAAGAAGAGGATACAAGCTGTTGCTGGACTCTCCGTTTGAAAATGGCCTCTACAAGATGACAAAGACACTCCCCAGGCTCTAGCGTCGCTACGATTTCAAAGAGGGCGTGGAAGTCTTAGGGGAGTTCTTCGTACTGTGTGCATTTACTTATGAATTTGATGTGATTCCTTTTGCGGGTAAAGCGCCTGGCACAGTCTTGCCGACGCGTGCTCTTGACCTCCCATAAAAATTGCCTACAATTAAATAGCACGCAATCAAAAAGGAGGTTCAAGTATGTCGATCTACGATTTCACGGTCAAGGACGCGCAGGACAACGATGTCTCGCTCTCGCAGTATAAGGGCAAGGTGCTGCTCATTGTCAATACTGCTACCAAGTGTGGATTCACCCCGCAGTACGCTGAGCTGCAGAAGCTCTATGAAAGGTACCGGGAGCGTGGCTTTGAGATCCTGGACTTTCCCTGTAATCAGTTTGGGAGCCAGGCACCGGGTACGGCAGACGAGATAGGCGCGTTCTGCACCGGGCGCTTTGGCATCACCTTTAAGCAGTTTGCCAAAATCGACGTCAACGGTGCCAACGAAAGCCCGCTCTACACATGGCTCAAGACGAAGAAAGGCGGTTTGGGAGGCAGGAACATCAAGTGGAACTTCTCCAAGTTCCTTGTTGACGGCAGCGGCAGGGTCGTTGGTCGTTACGGCTCCACCAAGACACCCGAGGCGCTGGACAAGGAGATTGCGGGCCTGCTGGGCGTGTAGATCGCACACACCAGTGCTCTGCAAAGTCTAAAACTGCCGTTATATGCGCGGCTTATTTCTCACAGTGCAAGGTGGACGAAGCAGCCCTACTGGCGGTAATGCAGCGTAAGTACTGCGCGGCAATGAGGAAAATAAGCAAGCAGATAATGATAGTTTGGGACTTTGCAGAGCGCCAGACAAGAACGGAGAGCTGCCCATGGAATACGAAATCCTCAAGCTGGAGAACCAGCTCTGCTTTCCGCTGTATGCCGCTTCTAAAGAAGTGGTCAAGCGCTACGGGCCGTATCTCGATGAGATAGGGCTGACCTATACGCAGTACATTACGATGATGGTGCTGTGGGAACACAGGGCTGTCAACGTCAAGACGCTCGGCAACTTCCTGCACCTCGACTCGGGAACCCTCACGCCGCTCTTGAAGAAACTTGAGGCAAAGGGCTACCTCACGCGTAAGCGTTCAGCCACAGACGAGCGCAAGCTGGAAGTCCGCATCACAGAGAGCGGCGAGGCGCTCAAGGAGCGCGCACAGACCATTCCCACGCGGCTGGCCTCCTGCCTCAACCTCAGCAGTGAGGAGGCGGTGACCCTCTACAGGCTGTTGTACAAGATGCTTGAGGCATAGGGGCTTTTGCTTCGGAGGACTTGCTGCCCACGACTATCACACTCCCATCGTAGGCAGCAAGCGTTTGGTCGATAGTCGAGTTCTTACACTCCACTAATACAATTCTTGCCGGCGATGTAGCCGTAGTACATGCAGAGTGAGTGGCTGAGGCCCTTGAAGGCTATGGGGTATTGCACGGCGTAACGGTTGCCTTGGATATTTCCGGCCACGTACAGGCCGGGTATTATCTCACGCTCAGTGTTGTATACGCGACACTCCTCGTCGCTTTCCAAGCCGCCGAGGCAGACAAGCA
>JAIRZP010000064.1 GCA_031267175.1 Coriobacteriales bacterium
TAACACCGTAGCCCAGGCTCCCCATGACCCCGCTGCCTATCTCTCACAGTTCAGCTCTCCGGTACCGGAACTGCGGTGGCTCGCAGAGCAGGCGCTCAACAGCATCCTTGCCTCTTACCGCATCTGGCAGGCGGCAGGCTACCGCTTTGCCCCGTTCAGGCAGGACTACGAAAGCTGCCTCGCCCTGCGGAACGTGGACACGGTCGTGAGCAACAGCAGGGGCGACGTACTGGCGGAAGGCGCAATACGGGGCGTGGACGACGATGGCCGCCTCCTCCTGGAGGACGCAAGCGGCAGCCTGGTACGGATAAGTACCGGTGAGGTGACATTGCGCCGCGAGCGCGCCTGAATCGGCTACACTCAGTATTCACTCAAATTGCAAAGGGTATACCGTATGTCAAACCCCAGACGCGATGAGCCAGTGTCTGAAAACTCACGCGCTATCACAGAAAACACTATCCAGGCTGAGCCGGTACTGCTCCAGACAGGCGACATGTTAGAGGTCGATCTTGAGTTGGAGCTCGATGCCAGGGAGTTCGATGATTATACCCCTGACGAGCCGGTCTCCAAGCGTGGCATGCAGTATGCGCCCAAAAAGACACCGGAAAACGATCAGGTTGACCGAATGGGTACCGCCAAGCTGGGGAGGCTTATCCTTGAGTTTGCCATACCTTCGATAATCAGCATGGTGGTCAACGGCTCCTACAACGTCATCGATTCCATCTTCCTCGGCAGGAGCCTGGGCGACATCGGCCTGGCAACCGTCACCGTGGCCGCGCCCATCATGATAGTGTCCATGGCGGTATCGGTGCTCGTGGGCGCCGGCGGCAATGCGCTCATGGCCATCAAGCTCGGGGAGGGAAAGCGCGAAACCGCTGAGCGCGTCATGGGGAATACCCTCGTTCTCTCCCTTGCCCTGGCCCTGCTCTGCACCCTGGGGGTTCTGCTCTTTATTGACCCGGTTCTGACACTTTCCGGCAGCACCGAGGTGATTCACGACTCTGCGTGCACTTTCGTGAGGATCATAGCCGCAGGATTTGTGTTTCAGTTCGTGGGCATGGGATTCAACAACTTCATGCGTACAGCCGGTAATCCACGGGGAGCCCTGTATGTGATGATCTCGGGAGTGACCGTGAGCATCGTGCTCAACTACCTTCTCGTCATGGTCTGGGGCTTTGGCGTGGTCGGATCTGCCCTGGCTACCATCGTCGGTATGCTGGTGACCTGTACCGGCGTGCTGTACTACTTTACCCGGTCAAAGAGCGCACCCTTCAAGCTGCAACTCAAGTTCATGAAGCCCAGTCCTCGCCTCATGGCCAATATCTGCGTCCTGGGTTCCGCCTCCTTCTTCCTGCAGATAGCCGTCGTCATTATCAACCTCGTGCTCAACAACCAACTGGTGTTCTATGGGGCCTCAGACCCCATCGGCTCCGAAGGTGCGCTCGCGGCCATCGGGGTCATGAGCCGAATATCGATGTTCGCCTTCTTCCCCATACTGGGCATCTCTATCGCCATCCAGCCCCTTCTCGGCTACAACTATGGGGCCAAGCTGTATCCGCGCGTTAAGAAGTCCTTCCTTATCGCGCTGGTCTGGATCATGGCCTTTGGTGTGTTCTTCTGGCTCCTGGTGCACATCTTTCCCACGCCAATCGTCGAGCTCTTCGGCGTGCACGCGGAGCTCCAGGACTTTACCATCAAGGCTATTCAGGTGATGATGATGCTCATGCCCCTCGCGGGCATACAGGTGCTGTCCGCCGGGTACTTTCAGGCGACGGGCCAACCGCTCAAGTCGATGTTCATATCCCTGACGCGCCAGCTGCTGTACCTGGTACCCCTCCTCATCTTCCTGCCCGGCCTCGTGCAGCAGCTCGCCCTTGCCATTACGCCCCTGGAGTCGCTGTACTATTCCTACCCGATAGCCGACATACTCTCCATCATCACCGCGAGCACCATGATGCTCATTGAGTGGAGGCGGCTTACTCGCCTTAAGGAGAAGCAGCAGGGCACCAAAGCGGGAGACTCTGTCGCAGGCACCGCAGCAGCCTGAGAACCTACCCAGTCAAGCAGCATATCGGGCTGATTGTCGAGCGGCTTGGATATTCAGAAGCGGAGCAGCTAATTAAACCGATTCTGTGTCTCGGTGAGGTCATGCTCCAGCAGGAAGCGCGTGGCATCCGCACCGCGGGCGGCATCGACGCGCAGTTCCTCGAGACTTTCGCCCTTCAACTGCTGCAACACATACTCAAAGCTGTCCATACGGCCGGGCGCCTTTCCCACACCGATCTTGATGCGGATAAAGTCTGCTCCCACCTGGGCGATAATGTCGCGGATGCCGTTATGCCCGCCGTGCCCCCCGCCCTTCTTTATACGGAGCGCCCCCGGAGGGAGGTCGAGGTCGTCCTGCACGACAATGAGCGACTCCAGCCCTGTTTTGTAGTGTTTGAGAAGTCCTTTGACCGCGCGTCCCGAACTGTTCATCATGGTCTGGGGCTTGGCGAGTACGAGCAGTGTCCGCCCGCCCTGCTCTTTGGCAAGCATCACGCGCTTCTCCGCTACAAGGCTGTCAAAACGGACACGCCAGTTATCACTGCCAAACTCCTCGGCCAGGGCATCAACCGCAAAAAAGCCGGCATTGTGACGGGTCGCGGCGTAGCGCTCGCCGGGATTGCCCAGGCCCACGACTATCCGGCAGCTTTCGCCTTCACCGGCCGAGCCAGCAAAACGAGCCTTGATGTTGTCGAGCAGGGCCAAGGCTACAGGGCAAAGTCCGGGTCGAAGAGCTCACTCACCGAGGCGTTGTTGAAGACGTTGGAAATCGCCTGGGCCAGTAAGGGCGCAACGCTCACCACCTTGATCTTGCCGGTCTGGAGGCTCGGCGGCACCGGTACGGTATCGCAGACCACAACCTCCTCGATGTCTATCCCCTGAAGCCGCTCGTAGGCCTGGCCGGAGAACAGCCCGTGCGTGGCACAGACATACACGTCCTCAGCGCCTTTGAGTTTGAGCGCCTGCACCCCCGCGACGATGGAGCCGGCGGTGTCTATCATGTCGTCGTTGAGGATGCAGGTCTTGCCCGCGACCTCACCAATGACATTGCTGACCTCCGCCAGGTTGTGGGCCGGCCGCGTCTTGTGCAGGATGGCAAGGTCGCAGTCCATGATGTCCGCCAGCTTCTTGGCGGCCTTGGCCCTGCCCACGTCGGGCGAGACAATGCAGACCCTGGCAAGATTGAGATTGCCAAAGTAGTTTGCAAAGATGGGCAGCGCGGTAAGATGGTTAACCGGGCGGTCAAAGAAGCCCTGGATCTGCCCCTGGTGCAGATCGACGGTAATGACCCGGTCAACGCCCGCGGCACTGAGCATGTCGGCCACCAGTTTAGCGGTGATAGGCTCACGGGCGGCACTCTTCTTGTCCTGGCGCGAGTAGCCGAAGTAGGTGATGACCGCGGTGATGGAATGAGCGCTGGCGCGTTTGGCGGCATCGCACATCACGAGAAGCTCCATGAGCGTGTCGTTGACGCTCCCGCTCTCGCAGCTGGACACCGACTGCACGATAAAGAGGTCGCTGCCGCGCACGCTCTGCTTATAGCGGGCATAGATCTCGCCGTTGGCAAAGGTTTTTATCTTGACGCCGGAGAGTTCCATCCTGAGTATCTCGGCGATGCTCTCACTGAGCTGCGGGTTGCTCCTGCCACTGAAGAGCATGAGATTCTTGGTTACTTCGGTCATGTCACTCCTTCTGCTTTTTTGTCCAGCCTGTACAGTTCTTCTGTTCCGCGCGTGCGAGGGCGAGGGTTCCGTCCGGGATGCTGCTCGTTATGACACTGCCGGCGCCGGTTGCGGCGTCCTCTCCCATCGTTACCGGTGCTACAAACATGGTATCACTGCCGACGAAGCTGCGGCTGCCGATTATCGTGGCATGCTTCTCGTGCCCGTCAAAATTACAGGTTATCGAGCCGGCACCGATATTGACCTCGCTGCCCAGTACGGCGTCGCCGATATAGGAGAGGTGCGGCACCTTTGAGCCCGGCCCTATCTCACTCTTCTTTATCTCCACGTGGGTGCCGGCGTGCGAACCGGTGCGCATGACGGTGCCCGGGCGGAGGTAGGCGCGCGGTCCCACGCTCACCCGGTCCTCCAAAACTGCGTCTATGAGCACGCTGTCGTCTACCACACAGCTCAGTCCGATACGCGAGTTGTTGACGCGGCTCAGGGGCCCGATGACGCTGCCCCAGCCAATGGTCGTCTTGCCGGTGAGTGTGGTAAGCGGGAGGATCTCCACGTCTGAGGCGAGGGTGACATCCGGGCCGATCCAGGCGGTAGCAGGGTCGAGTATCGTGACGCCGTCGAGCATATGCCGCGTGTTGATGCGACGCTGCGCCTCAGCCGTGGCCTCTGCGAGCTGTACGCGGTCATTGATGCCGGCCAACTCGCCCGCGTCCGGGGCACGTATCGCCTCCACACGCTCGCCTGCCGCCAACGCCAGGGCAACCACGTCGGTGAGATAGTACTCGCCCTGCTGATTATCGTTGCCGAGCCTGCGGAGAAGGGTGAAGAGCGGCGGTACTGAAGCAGTACACACCGGCATTGACCTCGTCCACTGCGAGCTCATCGCCCGTGGCATCCCGCTGCTCAACGATGCGGCTCAAGGCTCCCTCTGCGTCGCGCAGGACACGCCCGTATCCCGTGGGATCCTCCACGTGCAGGGTAAGGAGTGAGACAGTGGCCCCGCTTTGGAGATGCGCCGCCACGAGCGAGCGTAGCGTAGGGGGCTGGAGTAGGGGAGTGTCGCCGGAGACCACCACGAGCGTCTCTACCCCTGCTGCGTCAAGCGCACGCTCCGCCATGAGAACGGCATGCCCGGTGCCCAGCTGTTCATCCTGGTACACGATACGGGTATCCTCCACGAGGGGAGCCGTTATCTCGCGTCCGTCTCCCAGAACAACGAACACCTCATCGGTGTCGGCCGCCCAGGCAGCATCCACCACCCAGCGCAGCAGCGGCTTGCCGAGGATCTCGTGGGCGACTTTTGGCTTGTGTGATTTCATTCGCGTCCCGGCACCGGCGGCCAGGACAAGCGTGGAAAAGCCCATCGGCTTCCTTTCAAGTAAGACAGACAGCAATCTTAGGGATGGGATGATTGTAACACTATAACAGTTTGGAAATCTTCCCAGAATCCTGCTGGAATGTAACGGTTGTATGGGTATAATAGATGGCGAGTAATCAGGTAACCCAGCATGGGCGCTCGGCCAGTGGCACACACAACAGCAGGCGCGCATACTGAGTGTGGCTCAAGAAGAAGAATAAACGCAAAAGTATATGCCAAGCATGAGAGCGGGGTTGTTCCAACAGATGAAACTGCCAGATGTTGCACCACGGCAGGGTGATACGGGCGAGGCCCTGGCGTCCTTTGCGCAGGGAGAGGGCGCGTCGTTTGATACCGCCGTCATGCCCGCGCAGAATATGTTCACTCCTGTTGGTGGGGTCGCTTCTCAGGTGGCACTGCCCAAGACGGCGGTCATGCCAAAGCAGAAGCGTTCGCTCCGCTGGCTGTGGATACTTCTCGGCATTATCGGCGGGCTCATCCTTGCCGCGTACATCGGATTCTCCGTCTTTTTCATGAGTCACTTCATGTTCAATACGACGGTCAATGGCGTGGACGTGACCTTTCAATCCCCTGATGGCGTTGACGCGTACCTGGCCTCGGAGATAGAGGGCTATACCCTGCGCATAGCGGCGCGCGAAGACCAGAACGCCACCATCACCTCGAGTGACATAGGCCTGCGCTATGTGGCAGACGGCCAGATGGACAGCAGGGTCGCCAGCCAGCAGGTCTGGGCCTGGCCACTTGCGCTCCTTCCGGAGAATAGCTCGGCCATACAGCACGTGAGCATGCAATTTGACACGCAGAAGCTCAACACCACCCTCACCGCGCTGAGCTTTATGAATGCGGAGCAGATGAGGGCACCCGTCGATGCCTCCCTGGCTTTTGAAGGCAACGCCTACGTCATTTCTCCCGGTGATGAGGGTACGACCCTCGACCTTGCCAAGACAGAGACGGTTGTTGCGGAGGCCATAGACGAGGGGCTCACCACGCTTAACCTGGACGAGGAAGGCCTCTATGCGCGCCCCGCGGTTCCCGCTGACGACCCTTTGCTGGTTGGCGACAGGGACACATTCAACCAGTACGTGCCCTTCCAGATTATCTACACCCTCGGCGACCGCCGCGAGGTGCTCGATGGCAACACCACAATTAACTGGGTCGATACCGCGGCCGGGGCCGGTGCACCGCTCAACGACGATGCCGTGCGGGCCTGGGTAGCCGATTTTGCCAGCCGTTACGACACACTCGGCAGCACCCGTACCATCGTCAACGGCTTTGGCGAGGAAAAGCAGGTCACCGGCGGCACCTATGGATGGCAGGTTGACCAGGAGGCCGAGTTCTGGGCCATCAAGGCAGCCTTCGAGCAGCACCTCGGAGAAGAACGTGAGCCCCTCCTGTCCGGCTGGGCCGCCTCGCTGGATGCCCAGGACTGGGGCACGACCTATCTTGAGGTGGACCTCAGCCGCCAATATATGTGGTACTACGTCGATGGTACCTGTGTTCTGGAGACCGATGTCATCACCGGTAATCCCAACACCGGCTATGCCACGCCCGAAGGCGTCTACTTCATCTTCTCCAAGGCGATGAATATCGTGACCCGAGGCGATCCTCTGCCGGGTGGAGGCTATGAGTGGGAGGTGCCCGTAACCTACTGGATGCCCTTTACCTACTCCGGCTGCGGCTTTCACGATGCCTACTGGCAGCCCTCCTTTGGCGGCGATTACTACCTCTATCGCGGCTCACACGGCTGCATCAACATGCCGCCGAGCCTTGCACAGGAACTGTACTCGATAGTAGAGGTGGACACCCCCGTCATCACGCACTACTAATAGAGAGTGCCTCAGTAGCGGTTGTCAAATATCCGCTTGGTCTTCTTCTCTGAGCGCGGCAGGTCGCCGAGATCCACGGCCTTGGGCACCACGGAGAGGCTGAGCTTGGCCCGGATAATGCCCTTGAGTTCCTTCTGCGCCTGAACGCGGTCAGCGCCTGTTGCTCCCGTCTCAAAGAACACCGTCATGATGTCCTTGCCATCCAGGTGGTCTATCATGACCTGGTACTCGCTGGAGGCATGGGTGGTGGCGGCTAGCGCCTCCTCGATATGCGCGGGGAAGATATTGATGCCCTTGACCTTTATCATGTCGTCGCTGCGCCCGACGAGCCGCTCAATGCGCGGATAGGGAGAGCCACAGGGGCACGGGCCTGGCACGAAGCTGGTCAGGTCGTGTGTGCGATACCGTATAAGGGGCGCGCCCTCCTTGACCAGCGTCGTGATGACCAGCTCACCGCTCTCGCCGTCGGGGAGCAGGGCACCGGTAGCAGGGTCGATGATCTCGAAGTAGAGGTAGTCGTCCCAGACGTGCATCGCCTCGTCAGCCTCGCAGTTGATGCCGATGCCGGGGCCGTATATCTCGGTGAGGCCATAGATGTCATGCAGCTCCACCCCCAGCTCATCGGCTATACGCCTGCGCATCCTGTCGCCCCAGCGCTCGGAGCCGATGACGCCCTTGCGGAGTTGTATCCTATCGCCGATACCGCGCCGCGCAATCTCCTCGGCCAGAAGCAGGGCATAGCTTGAGGTTGCGCCGAGCACCGTGGAGCCCAGGTCCATCATCATCTGCAGCTGCTTGTCGGTATTGCCGGGCCCCATGGGAATAGCCATGGCGCCCATACGCTCCGCACCCAGTTGAAACCCGATGCCCGCTGTCCAGAGCCCATAGCCCGGGGTGATGTGGATGCGGTCGTGCTTCGTGATGCCGGCCATCTCATAACAGCGGGCAAACATGAGCGACCAATCCTCTACATCCCTGGCCGTATAGGGGATGATGACCGGCGTGCCCGTCGTGCCGCTGGAGGAATGGATACGCGTTATCTGCTCGGGTGGCACCGCCGCAAGGCCCAGCGGGTAGGCATTGCGCAGATCGTCCTTGGTGGTGAGGGGGAGCTGCTCAAAGCTCGCCTGATCCTGCACGTCGCGTGGGTCAAGACTGGCATATTTTTGGGCGTAAAATGGGCTCTTCTCCTTGATGGTAGCGAGCAGAGTCTTGATTTTGTCCAGCGTGTCATCGGTCATCTGCATGGTAGCTTGTATCCAATCTCGAGGGCTTGCAGGTTAGGTTCCCGGTACTGTGGTGCCAGAGTCGTTGTCAGGGTATGCTGCACGGCTGCATAGCTGAGCGCGGGAGAGGCAAAGCCGCTGGCCTCCAATGCTGCCAGGGCAGCACCGAGCAGCACAACATTGAGGGCCTTGTCAAAGCCCAGCGCGGCCAGGACTGCCGCGTTGTCCACCAACACCAGCGTGGCAATGCGGCCCGCGCGCGCCTCCTCCGCAAGTGCTGCGAGCTGGGCCGTGCCGTCATAGCTCAGTCTTTGCAGCGAGGCAGTGGGAGGGAGCAGCGGTGCCGTGGCGGTGACAACGAGGGCGCCGGAACCACAGAAGGGATAGGCCCGCAGGGTTTCCGCTGGCTCAAAGCCGATGAGGAGCTGTGCCTGACCCTGCGGCACCAAGGGCGAGGCCACAGATGAGACAGGCGAGAGAAGGGGCGCGGTGCCATCAGAACCCATGGAATCGCCGTAACCGTTGGTGCCGTTGGAGTTTTCCCGCTTCCAGGCAATCCTCACGTGGCCGAGCACACTGCCTCCGCGCTGCGCCATGCCGATGGTCTCGGCACTGCGCACAAAGGCGCCTGATGCCAGAGCGCACTGGGCCAGCAGCTTGCCTGCCAGGACGGTTCCCTGGCCGCCGACGCCGCTCACGATGATATTCAGTACGCCTTCCTCTGTCTTTGCCTGCGTGAGCGGAGGGTCTGCGCCGAGGGCGGGTGGGGAGGGAGGAAGTCCCTGTGTGCCTAAGCTACCCATGCGAGGCTTCCAGTGCAGAGAAGGGACAGACCTGTGTGCACAGGCCGCAGCCGTAGCACAGGCTGGTATTGATTGCTATCGTGTCGACCTCCTCGTCCAGGCTGAGTGCCGGACAGCCGATGCTTTCGATACAGACACGGCACCCGGTGCAGGCATCTGCTACGACGATGGGGGCCAGGCCCGGACTCCCCACGGTGATGCAGGGCGCCCTGAAAACCACGGCGCTCACACCCGGCTCCTCTACCGCCGCAGTGACGGCCTTGACGGCACGGGGCAGATCCAGCGGATTGACGACGGCAACGCTTGTGACACCGAGCGCCTCCAGCACCTGGGGGATGCTGATATCGTGGGCTCCGTCGTGCGGCCCGGCGTCGTAGCTCATGCGCAGGCCGGTGCCGGGGTGGGGCTGCTGGCCGGTCATGGCGGTGATTGAGTTATCGAGTACGATGAGCGTCACCCTGGCCTGGTTATAGACCGCGTTGGTCACGCCGGTGAGCGCGCTGGCAAAGAAGGTCGAATCGCCCACAAAGCCCAGATGCGCACCATCCGGTTCCGCCCAGTACCGGCCCTGCGGTACGGTAAAGCCCGCTCCCATGCACACGCAGCTGTCTACCATGTCGAGCGGCAGGGCGTTCCCCAGCGTGTAGCAGCCGATGTCACCCGAGTAGGTT
>JAIRZP010000102.1 GCA_031267175.1 Coriobacteriales bacterium
GAGAGAGGTGCCGGCTATCTTGATGGCCCCGTAGAGTGTGATGTAATGGTTTATCTCGCTGTCGGGATCCTCCAGGTTGCCAAAGATCCTGCATTGGCCGGGGCACATCGCGGTGCACACAGGCTCCAGGCCACGTTCCAGACGCTCCTGACAGAGGGTGCACTTCTCGGCTTTGCCTGCGCGTACCTGGGCAGCCGTCTCTGCGGGTAGGGGATGGCCGGGAAAGGCGGACTCATCATCAGGCCCTGTCATGAACCGTTGGCCGTAGGGGCAGGCTTTGACGCACTCACCGCAGCCCACGCACGCTTCCGGATGCGTGAGCACGGGGCCTTCAGGTGCTTTGTAAGTGGCCCCAAAGCGGCAGCTCGTGAGGCAGGGAGGATTCTCGCAGTGGTTGCACATGGTAGAGACATAGCGTCGGTGGGCGTGGGGATACCTGTCCCACTCGACAAACCGCCCCTGATTGTAGTCAACCTCAGGCTTGGTGCCAAAGTACTGTTTGCAGGCAATCACACAGGAATAGCATCCCGTGCAACGCTCCAAGTCTATCACCATGCCAAAACGTGCCATGCCGTCCACCTTCCTCTCAACACCTGTTCCTGACGATATCCATGCCTATTCATCTCTACGGGTTGCCGACTCAGGCAAGCCGTAGCCATTGTCCAACGCCGCGTTCAAGGGCGCGTTTGTACACCCGATCTCCCACGGCTAGATCCAGTGCACCCATGCCCATATGGGTGAAGAGGATCCGCTGTCCGTCATGCTCGCGGCCCGGCAGCTTACCGCTGAGGACCTCTCCGAGCGTGCCGCTCACCTGGAGCCCTCGCAGCTTGTCGGCGAACTCAGGGTGCTCAACGATATGTTCCCAGTCGCTGGTACGATTACCCAGGTACCATCTGTCCACCAGGCTTGCCAAGCCGGGGTCGAGATCATGAAAAGCCGAGACGGCGATAACGGTCGTACCGGGCTTGATCCATTCCGCACGTATCACCGGTGAGGTCGCAGCGGAGCAGGTAAGGAGGATGTCTGCCTGCCTGACGAGGGTTTCGGGGCTTTCGACAGCAATGAGCTTTGCACGTACTGCGCCGTCAAATCGCTTGATGAATTGTTCAAGATGGGCCCGTGTGCGAGAATACACGGTAATGCGCTCCAGTTCAAAGGCCTTGTCAAAGGCAATGATTCCTGCTTCGGCCTGCACGCCTGTTCCCAGTATGGCAAGGCTGTTGGCATCAGTCCTTGCAAGAGCCTGCGCCGCTACTACCGCATGACCACCCGCTGTGCGGCGCGCTGTTATGTCCGTAGCGTCAAGCAGAGCGTAGGGCAGGCCATTGTGTATGTGGTTGAGTATGAGCAGGTTTCCCCAGCTTGTAGGGATTCCGCTCTCTGGAGCACGTTCAAAGTAGCCGAGCCATTTGACACCGGCCACGCCCTCAGTAGTAAGCGAGGAGGGCATGGCCATGAGCCAGCCAGCAGGAGAAACGGGCATAGGCGTGGCTGGCCCAGTGATAAGTTCGCCTCTGGCCTCGGAGAGAAATACCTCACGGACCGCAGCCAGCACAAGCTCGACACTGAGGAGCCCAGCTACCTCGTCATGATTAAGAAAGAGTAGTTCTATAGCGTGTGAATCGCTCATGGTCTGCTTCTGTAATCTTCCTCTGGCATTGTTTCTGGATTTAATGGGAGAACAGGGTTCCCAAAGGCAGTTCGTCATGAATGCCGAGGCATCTCAGCGTATGCCAGAGGGTAACTTGAACGCTGCCAATGGTCTGCCGCTGAAAATCTGCCTCGAAGAGCGGTAGGAAGTCGATGATGCCAAGCCCGGTACAACTCACAAATATTGTATCTGCCTGTGGGTCGAACACTTCTTCTACCAGACGGTACAGCTGGTCAGGTGTAATCTTGGGCATAGCGTGAGGGTCAACGTGCTGTAAGCCCTCAATGGCTAACACCGAAAAGCCATTATCTTCAAGAAAGCGCCTTTCGATATCGTTCATCTCGTCCGAGTAGGGCGTGGCAATGATGAGCTTCTCAGCCTTGAGAGCCCTGAGCGCAGCTAAAACCGCAGTCGAAGTCGTAATAACTGGTATCCCCGTTGCCGCTTCGAGTCGGGAGATGAGCTCCTGATCGTAGCCGGTGCCCTTGACAAGGCTCCCCATTGTACAGGCAAAAGCCAGAATGTCCGGCTCGCCGGTGGCAAGCACGCGAGCTGCCTCCTCAAGACGTTCTCCCATGTGTATCAGACCCTGTTCATCAACACGCTCAAACAGTACATGCTGGGATGAAATGGCCACGCCTGTGGGGGCATACCGATGAAATTCCACCTCAGGCGCGTTTCCTGTCGAGGGTATGAGAAGTCCTATTTTCTTTCGCCAACCATACTGCATGTCATGTGCCCTCCGCTTGCCTGCCACTTGTTTTTATGTGTACCTCATCCACACCGGTGTCACTGAACCTTTTGCTTTCATACGGCTTGTTCAAGCCGGTCTCAAAATAGGCTGCAATGTCCTCGGGGGTACGGGCATGGCAGCCGAGCGTCGCGAGCGTTGCCCCTTTGGCAAGATAGTCGGTACTATTGACCACGCCGGCAAGGCGTACGAGCGCCGTATTCACCGGCACCTCAATGCCCAGTGTATCTGCCAGCGATATGAGAATCCGCTGTCCAAAGAAGGCGTCTTCGGTCACATAGCGATGCGCCAACGAGGAAGGTCCGGCAAGCGAGCGAAAGAGGTCGAACTCCGGATAGGAGCCGTACTCTGCCACCTGCGTAAGCATGGGTACGTGCGTTACTGCTGGCCATCCAAGGGCATCCAGGACTGCCACCTTTTCTGCCTCAACAGCGGTAGCCACCTGCAACACGTGTGGGGAGAGTCCGTCTGTGTACAGGAGAAAACCGGGGTTGCGGTCTATGCCACAGGCATTGAGCAGTGAGCCGGCCAGATGGATTGAGATATTGGGCGAATTGAGCAGGGCTGCCAAGACGTTTTTTGCAGGGACAAACGTATAGACGGACTCAAAGGCAGCTATGAGCCGTGCCGTATCCCGTGCAGGAAACGCTGCAACCGCCTTTGGCTTGTACGCAAAGGCACAGACCAGTTTCGCTGGCGCTATTACTCTGCACGGATAGATATTACCGCTCATCTCACCAACAACAGGCGTTTTCGCCTCGTATTCAGCCTTGCGGTCGGCCGCTTTGCCACTCTGCCTCTCAAGGAGTCTTTTGAGGCCGACAGACGATCCGTTGCCCGCGGAGAAACAGACAGTCTGCCCGTCTGTTATCAAGGGTGCTAACGCGGCAGAGATCAGCGCGTGACGCTCGGTCAGGGCGGCTATGAGAATAACAGCAGCACCGCTGACCGCCTCGGTGAGTGAGCTGGTGAGGAGTGATACCGGAGCAAAACCGGTAGTCGCCGCTCCGGTTAGCTCTATGCCGCCTGCGTCATTAACAGCGCTGAGGTTTTCTGAAAAGTATCTGGAATCCTCCCACAGCCGCACTTCATGTCCTCTGAGCGTGAGGTCTGCCGCCATCATCATGCCCGAACCACCGCCACCCAGAACAGCAACCGTTGTACCCATATCTGTACTCCCTTCTAGGGCCTCAACAGTGCACCGAGCTCTGCGCCCGTTCGGTGCTCCATGTTCAGGAAATAAGCAATGAGTTTCTCTGTATGTTCTGCGTCAAAGACCTTTGAGGCATTGAGCCTGAAGAGGGCTGTAAACTCATCGCGATTGAGCATGTCATCTGGATGACCTTTGTGCGTCGCCTGCGTGCGCGTATAGACCGTACCATCTTTGAGCGTGATGGTAACGGTCTTTACCGGAAACGCACCGTCTTCATACAAGGCAAAGGATCCGCGCAGGGTGTGCTCAGGTGAAGGACCGGGTTTGACCTTTGCGGCAAGCTCCAGCACCGTGGGGTCCTTGAGGTTTTCAGGAGAGTACCAGTTACTCCCTGGCGTGGGATCAAGCAGCACCGATGCGACAACGAAGGGCGTGGAGAAGTGCGACTCCATGAGCGAGCTGAAGCCCTCCGGGTAGAAGTGCATCCTGAACTGTGTCGGAGGATCTATGACTATCTCAGCGATATTCGTGGGATCTATTGTGTGCTCTCGAGCAAGGCTGGCCACTATCTCCACAGGTGTCTGCACCCACATATTGGCCGGCCAGTGCTTGATGAGGATAGTAAGCAGGAGGT
Organism: Coriobacteriales bacterium; assembly: GCA_031267175.1. Classification (GTDB taxonomy): domain Bacteria; phylum Actinomycetota; class Coriobacteriia; order Coriobacteriales; family UBA8131; genus WQXH01. The sequence continues at coordinate 4,193 of JAIRZP010000102.1, forward strand.
AGGCATCGAGATCCTTGACGAGCCAGTTTCGTTCGGGTGTGCTGGTCAGGTGCTCAGCAAAGGCATAGGGTATGTCAAGGCCGTCGGTGAGGTTCTCTATGCCTGACTCGGCGTTATAGGCGGCTAAAATACCACTGAATGCATTCTGGCCCTGCTCATAATGGTAGGCATCGGACATCGTGGCCTGTGTAAGATTACTGGGGATGCTGGTATACAAGGCAGCGAGGCCGTAGGCCTGGTTTGTCTTGTAGGCGTCAAGGCCCAGTAGCTTTGCTGCAGCGGCAGCGCTCGCAAATATCTGCCAGGAGGACAGGCCCCAGCCTTTATTGTGATTGTAGTCTCGGGGAGGTTGCACGCTCATGGCCACCCGCAGATAGACCTCATAACCAGCAACGAGAGCTTCTATCAACTGCCTGCCGTTGCTGTCTAACTCCTCGGCGAGCGCCAGAGCAGCAGGAATGACCCCGGCGCTGGGATGCCCAGCCCAGGAACAGTCCTCCCAGTCAAGTATGTCTGCTAATGTGCCGTTGACAAAGGCTGCTGAGGGTGCGGAGAGTTTCTCTCCGCCCAGCCAGGCGGTGGCCTTGCCACCACTGCCACCATTAATACGCGACGCAGTCTTTACCGCACGTTTGCTCAAAGGTATATCGGCGGCAGCCAGCGAAACACCGAGCGTGTGGAGCGCCATCAGGCGCACTCGTTCAATGACCTCGTCGGGGAGGTCATCATAGCGGATGCCTACCGCATACTCGCTGAGTTTTTGTGTGAAGTCCGTAGTGCCTGCGTCAAAATAATGTCGTCCCATGTTGCTCCTCGTTTCTTGCTGTTATGATGTGACGTGCCTTGTGGGTTCTCCCATACTCCCTGGTGCCCGCACTCCTGTTCCTGCTCCTGCCTCTGTACGAAGCTGTCCGTGTCAAGACTTAAGCCATATGCGACCGCGCGGGATAGATATGTCCTTCCTTCATGACAAAGGCGCAATCGCGGAGAGCACTGGGGTCGTGGAGCAGATCGCGTGGCCAAGCGGCAATATCTGCCACTTTGCCCGGTTCAATCGTGCCGGTGAACTCGCTGATACCGCATATCTCCGCATTGTTCTTTGTTGCTGCCTCAAGTGCACGATAGGGGTCGAGGCCGTTAGCGAGCCAGGAAGCATACTCCCAGCCATTCTCATAGTTGTGATGGATGGCTACCATATCCGTGCCATAGCCGAGCTTGATACCGCTTTGACAGATGATCTCCCGTCCCGCCCGTAACTGTTCTCGATACCGCAGGAGCTTCTCCCTGAATGGTGGGTCAAGCACAGCGAGTTCCGCCTCGTTGGCCTGGAGCATCTTGTCGTAGACGTTAAACGTGGGCACCAGATAGACCCCACGGGCTTCCATCTTCTGAGCGGTCTTCGCGTCAATGAGAGAGCCGTGCTCGATACCGGAAATGCCATAGTCTATGAGTCTGTCCACCAGCTCGGCGGTATAGGCGTGAGCAGTCACCGGGATGGACAGGGCGTGTGCGGTATCAAAGATGGCAGAGAGCTCTGCGCCTGAGAGCTGAACATCCTCGGGTCCATCATGAGGCGAAGCAAAACCGCCGGTTGCCATCAGCTTGAGAAAATCAGCACCGAGCTTGACCTCATGCCGCACTGCCTTTATAAAGAAATCCGGGCCATCGCCTGTTCCGGGGTTGCGTTCGGCCAGATAATCCGCCAGATCCGGAAACGTGCGGAAGGTCTGTGAGAAGTCTCCATGACTGCCTGTAGTGCCAAGCGCGTGCGCCGCAGCGACAATACGTGCTCCCGGAAGATGTCCTGCGGCAATAAAGCGTTTGACATCGAGGACGTGATCCTCTTGAAACCAGCCTACGGCGCGTATCGTCGTAAAGCCACCTTCCAGTGAGCGTGCCGCGGTGCGTAAGACCGCAAGCGCACGCCATCCGTCG
>JAIRZP010000050.1 GCA_031267175.1 Coriobacteriales bacterium
AGCAAGCGAATACCCTGGGCGGCCGATTTTCTGCGTCTTTGGTGCCACCGGCAGCAAGGGCTCAGAAAGAAGGCTGGACCTGCCTGCGGTAGCGGTGCGCTACGCGAAGAGAATCTATATTACCGAGGATGATCCCGGTGAGGAGCCCCTGGCACAAATAAACCAGCAGATTGCCGAGGTCGTAGCGGAGGCCGGTGTTGCCTATGACATCATCGAAGACCGCGACGTTGCCATAGCCCATGCCATCAGAGAGGCACCCGCGGGCAGCGTCGTGCTCATCCTCGGCAAAGGCCATGAGACCGTGATGAAACGCGGCAGGGAGGCAGTCCCCGTGCCGTCCGACGCGGAGTGTGTCAGAAAGGTGTTTGCTGAGGGAATACACGGAAATGGCTTGACTTTTAACTTCTGAACTACCGTTGCCGGAGAAAGCGGAGGGGCAAGAAGCAGGCTCTGGTCATCTTCGCCAAAGAGATATATAAGAGCCTGCGTGATGCATAAGAATGGTAGCCATGTTTGACAAAGCACGTTTGCAAGAGACTCTGGTGATGCGGAGGCTTACGATCAGGGATATATGAGACCTGAAGAAATATCTGGGAAAGTCAAGGTCAAAGGTAGAGGCGGAACTATACTTCAGTTGGGCATAGATATTCTGCATAGGTCGGAGGACCTCCTGGATAACGCACCCTTGCTTATTATAACGGACGGGAAATATGAAAACAGCCTCTCGTTCAAGGACAGGGAACGCGACTTCCTCACTCTGCGGGGTAGCTGCCTTCTGTTCGTCGCTAAGGGCAAGGTGTTCCGGTTCAGGTTTTGAGATGTTCAATTTGTCAAGGTAGTCGCTAATCCGGGGTTGTCACTGTGGTATCATACTCTGCACATTTGATTTCATTCGGGGAGACGATATGTTAATGCATACTGTTTCTCCTTGGAGTTATTCAACCAGCAAACAGGGAAACGATGCAGATCTCCTGGTTCAGCATAGCGTTGCTTATCGCCGTTTTTGTCATCGGTCCCCTTCTCGGCATCCTTCTCAGTAGGAGCAAGAATCAGGGCAGAGCAATGCTCGCCGCCTTTGCAGCCCTTTTTGCGTCGTGGCTTGTCTTTGTTATTGTCGTGGAGGTGCTCGGGTACTATTCCGCCATGCCCTTTATCGCAGTGGCGAGTGTTTTTATCCCTGTTGCTGTCTACTACGCTCTCATGCAGATACTGGAGACAAGGGCCTCGAGACCGGGCCCTGCCTCTGCTGGGTTCGACGAGGGAACATCTGCCGATTTGCTTAGTGAGCAACTTGGGCCACAAGCACCGCAGAGCCGTGTGATGACCTTTCCGGTAGACTTTCCTGAAGTCGAGGAACTGCTTCAATCCGTGGAGCAGCCAGTTCTCCAGAAAACAGCATCGGCAAGTCCCTCTTCCCCTGTTCTGATGCCTATCGCTCCCGTTATATCGGAGACTGTTGCTCCCGTCATGTCTGAAGCGGCCCACTCTGTGCGCCCGCCCGCCTCGGCGTTCAAGCCATTAAGTGAACCTCAAGCGCCGACAGCTTCTGTAAGATTGGCAGTAACAGAGGCACTGCAGCCCCATGCAGGTCCCAGAACAGCGGCAGCTGCGCCAGAAGCGGAAGAAGTATCCCCAAAAAGGCATGGAGACAAGCCTGCAAGCATCGCGGTAAGCTACCAGAGCTGCTACCGTAAGGCAGCGCGCTGTGCGGATCGTGGATACTGGCCTCTCTCGGCTGCGCTTTATGAGGAGAGTTCCTATCTTACCGACATGCCCGACGAACGCTCAGCAGCCCTGTTTGCAGCCATGTATTCCTACCTCAAGGCAAAAAAGCTTGGTGACGTCAAGAGGCTGATCGTGGAATTGCAGACAATCGAGGATTTGAGTCCGGCGCAACTGCTCAAACTCAGGACTATACGGAGAATGCTCCCATGAAACAGGAAGGCAGGTTCAGCGCCTTCAAGCGCTTCATGTCGCGTGGGTCAGCTGCGGAAGTACCGCTTCTGTTCGTATGCTGTCTCTTTATGGTCGGCTATATGGTGGCTGGCTACACGATACTCCATGAGACGGCCTTCTCTGAAGACAACACGGCCTTCGTCGCCGAGCAGGAAGCAGCAGGGCAGTCCAGCAACACAGACGAGTCGGAGCCCGACGAGCCTGCTCCAGAAGATGACACCGTCATTGGTTCCTACACGGCAACATCGTCAAGCGAGGAGCCTGGGCGCGTCGATAACATACGCCTTGCCGCCGAAGCCATCAATGGCACACTAATCGGGCCGGGTGAGACCTTTTCTTTCAACGAGCATGTGGGTGACGTAGAGCACGATGAGCGCTATCAACTGGCACCTGTGGTAAATGGCGATGAAATGATATACGGACGTGGCGGAGGGAGCTGTCAGGTCTCCTCAGCGCTTTATGTGGCGGCACTCTACTCGGATGTGAGGGTTGTCGAGCGGCACGCGCACTCCACCGTTGTTGACTACGTGCCCATTGGCCTTGATGCCACGGTGGTCTATGGAGCCCTGGACCTCAGAATTGCAAACGAGTCTGAATACCCAGTGACTATCCAGGCCACGGCCGAGGGGCAGTCGGTTACCGTGCAGTTTTGGGGGATGGCCGAAGAAGAGGGCATACGCAGAGAGGTAATTTCTGAGTTAATAGAGTACCATGAGGCGGGGACACCTGTTCAAAACGCGGTAGAGTGGAATCCAGAATTAGAGAATACCACGTATTATGTTGTTGAATCGTTTCGAGAGTGTTATTATCATGGTATTAAGCAAGAGACCGTTTTTCTGGCAAGAGACACGTATGGGGTTCTCAGTGATTCTACCGTGAGGATGGCAGACGGTAGCTTGGAGGCAACTAAGTAGTAGGTTGGCAGAGCATACTGGACAAGGAGTGGTACACATGGAAACAAATGAGACGATTCTTACTCGCGATATAGTTGTGATTGACTCACAAAAGAAGCTCGGAAGCGTAAAGGCGCTTCGCATTGACTGCGACACCCTGGCAGTAAGCCATTATATCGTCAACAGCGCGAGCACAGGATCCGACCTGGTACTTCCCTTTGACAAGGCCATTGGCGTAGGCGATACCTTTGTGACTGTGCAGAACCGAGATGACTTCCTGCCCACTAATAATAACGAATCTAACATGGTACTTCAGGAAGGGGATATGATCTTGAGCGAAGATGTCTTCACCAGGACAGGCAACAGCCTTGGTCAGGTAAAGCGGTTTGAGTTCGACACCGTGCACGGTACGGTAACACGGCTGGATCTGGACGACGGTACCTCGTTTGCCTCAGACTCCTTCGTTTTCTTCTCACCGGAATTCATCTTCGTGGACGATGGCTCCCCAACTGCTGGTGAACTGCGCGCGGATGCACAGCCAGTAGAGCAGGCTTCGTCGGTGCCCACTCCTCAGAGTGTTGACATCGCTGTGGTAGAGAGTCCGCAAGCCAGCACAGAAGAAGAGGCGGAGCCTGTTGATGAGGCAGCGGAGACTGACGAAACAGCTTCGGAAAAAGAAGAGGTAGCTTTGGAGGAAGACGACGAGGAAGCATCGCTTTCGGACGAAGAGATCATCGATTTTCTCATAGGAGCTGAGCTGACGGCGGACATTGAGACCGAAGATGGAGAGTTCAAAGTCCTCCGAGGCACGATCCTGACTCAGGAGCTTATCGAAGAGGCTGCTGAGCACAACGCGCTGCTCCTCCTAACCATCAACGTCGATGTGTAGGGACAAGACTCACCCAAGATCCCTGCGACGATAGGCCACAGCTCCGGCAATCGCGCAGAGTGCCGCTCCTGCGCAGAGCGCCACAATCCGCACCGGTTCGATGTCGGCGGCGGGGTAGCGCGGTAGCAGGCCGAAGACCGAGAGGTTCTCCGCCCAGGCTGGCAGAGCGAATACGTCTCCCAGAAACGCTACGAAGAACGCATACACGAGGTAGACCCAGATGAGCGCACTCAGCCGCGGAGCAGCACCTATAAGGAGGACGGCCAACCTGATGAAGGAACACACCGCCGGCAGAAAATTCATCGCCGCGGCGAGGAAGAGGGTAAACTCCCCGGGCTCGTCGGTGACCCAGGCGGCGGCACCCCACATCCCCAGTGCGGTGAGACATTGGAGCGTGACGGCGAGCGTGACGGCGAGTGCTATCTCGCAGACGACAAGGCGGACGCGCGAGACCGACCCGGCCAGCAGCTGCTCCATGCGGCCTCCGGCTTCCTCACCTTTGAGCCTGAGCACTACGACCACCACGGGAATCGCTGCCATAATCGTCATGATGAGCGTCATCGTGGCGATGACGGGGGTTCATTATGTCGCTCTTGTCGGCCCCAACGCCAAGCATCGCCTGGTAGAGGCTGTTGTCTGCCACAAAGCTGTCGAGGTCGTTGAATACCGATCCATAGGCCGCCGCAAAGATGAGTACGGCCGCCGCCCAGGCAGCCATCATGCCGCGGGAGAGCCGCCAGGCAAGCCCCAGCTCGCCCTTGAGAAAGGCCGAGGCGAAAGCAGTTTTGAAATTTTGCCATGCTGCCTCCTCATCCGGCCTGGGCGTAGTGGCTCATGAAGAGTTCTTCGAGCGTCGGTGGCGTTGAGGTGAAGTGGCGCACGTCCTTGTCGGCCAGAAAACTGAGCAGCTCCGGGGTCTGGGCGTTGTCGAGGGCAAAGCTCGTCGCCGCACCCTTGACCTGCACGTCGCTGACGCCGGGGAGCCGGTCAA
>JAIRZP010000074.1 GCA_031267175.1 Coriobacteriales bacterium
AAAGACAAGCTCCATAAGAGTGAGGACGACGCACTTAACAGCGCGGTCAAGGCCGTCAAACTCGCGCGCAACTACACCAACGACGTGCAGTTCTACGCCGAGGACGCGGGCAGGGCCGAGCGGGGCTATCTCGCTACTGTGCTGGCCGCCGTGCTCAAGGCCGGTGCCACAACGCTCAATGTGCCGGATACCACGGGTGCCCTGCTCCCGCAGCAGTATGGCGAGCTCATCAGCTGGCTCATGGCCCACGTTGAGGGCATTGAGGAGGCCACGGTGTCGGTGCATTGCCACAACGACCTGGGCATGGCAACCGCCGCAAGCATTGCGGGCATTGCCGCCGGCGCCACGCAGATAGAGTGCACCATCAACGGCATCGGAGAGCGCGCGGGCAACGCGGCCCTCGAAGAGGTGGCGGTGGCGCTCGACCTCCACGGCACCGAGCTGGACGCGAGTTCAGGCATCTGCCTGAAGGAGCTCACCCGCGCCTCACGCCTCGTGACCTCTCTCACCGGCATCGCGGTGCCAGCTAACAAGGCCATCGTCGGTGCCAACGCCTTTGCGCATTCCAGCGGTATCCATCAGGACGGGGTGCTCAAAAACCGCGCCACCTACGAGATACTCGACCCCGCCAGCGTGGGCGCGCAGGATATGCGGCTTGTCCTTACCGCTCGCAGCGGCCGCGCGGCACTCAGGCATCGCCTGGGTGCGCTGGGCTACACGCCCGACCGGGCCATCTTCAAGCAGATCTATCACAACTTTATCGAGATTGCAGAAAAGAAGCATGAAGTGTACGATGAGGATCTCGAGGCAATCATGGCCGAATACGGCCGTGGCCTGGAGGCCCTCTGGAAGCTCAGGATACTCCAGGTCTCCTGCGGCACGCCCCTCATTGCCACGGCCACGGTGGTGCTGGAAGGGCCGGACGGGGAGGAGTACTCCACCTGCGCCTCGGGCACAGGGCCTATAGACGCCACCTTCAAGGCCATCGACCAGACCATTCTTCCCCAGGCGGATCTCCTGCGCTTTGCCGTGCAGGCCATCACACGTGGCAGCGACGCGCTGGGCGAGGTTTCGGTACAATTGTCAGACAGGAGCGGCGGAGTGTTTTCTGGCAGAGCTGCAGACGGTGACATCATCGTCTCCTCTGCCAGGGCGTACCTCAATGCTCTCAACCGTCTGCAGGCAACAGTGGGCGGCAAGAGCAAGCAAGGCGATAAGAGCAAGCACAGCAAGCAAAGCAAGTAACGAGGAGGAAAGGCGTGCTTAAGAACCGTAAGTGCAATCTGATTATTGACAGTTGTTGCGACCTGCCCGCCGACCTGGTGGCATCCTACGATGTGGACCTGGTCCGCTTTACCTATATTATGAGCGACGGCGAGCACCTTGACGACCTGGGCGTCACCCAATCGCATCATGAGTTCTACGAGCGTATGCGCAAGGGGGAGCACCCTACGACCACGCAGGTGCCGGTGGCCGAGCTCACCTCCTGCTTTGAGCGCGCGCTGGCGAGTGGTGTTCCCACGGTGTATCTCGCCTTTACCGCGGCGCTTTCCGGCTCGTACGAAACGGCCAAAATGCTGGCCGATGAGATGACACGGGAGCATCCGGAAGTCGAGCTCTACGTCGTGGATACCAAGCTCCCCAGTGCCGCGGAGGGGCTTTTGGTCATGGAGGCGGTGCGTCAGCTCGACACCGGACTCACGGCAAGGGAGCTCGTCAAGTGGGCGGAGGAGGCCCGCTACTATGTCAACGGCTTCTTTACGCTGCCCGACCTGGAATCGCTTCGCCGGGGAGGCCGGATTCCCGACATGGCCGCGGTAGCCGGTGCCAAGCTGGACATCAAGCCCATGCTCACCTACGACATCGACGGCCGCCTGATATTCAAGAGCGTTGCCCGCGGCCGCAAAAAGGCCATCAAGCAGCTCTTGCAGATCTATTCCGAGCGGCAGAGCGCCAACGGCCTCAACGCTGTGCTGGTCTGCGCCGCCGACGCGCCCAAGGAGCAGGCCGCCGTTGCCGAGCAGGTACTCAAGGCATCCAGCAGTCCTATCACGCTCTGGCAGACGCAAATAGGCGCGGTCATCGGCTCGCACGTGGGGCCCGGAATGCTCGCCATCGTGTTCTGGGGCCCCGACCGACGCAAGAACCTCAGCCTCACCGACCGCATAGCCCAGCGAGTTTCTTCGGGCTCCAACGAAAGCGAATACACCGAGTAGCAATGGATAACAAGGAGGCACAGATGTCCGAGCAACAGCACGCAGAGATACTCGTGGCCCTGTCCGACATCGACCTCAGCATCCTCCGCTTGCAAAAGCAGGTAGACGAGCTGCCTCACAAAGCGCAGATCATGGACGTACGACAGAGGGCACGCGAGCTGGAGGTCAGGGCACAGCAGGTGCAGAAGATGGCCCACGAATCGGCGCGTACCCTCAAGCTGCTCTCCGACGAGACAGAGCTCAACGAGACGCAGATAGCCCAGGTCCAGGCGACGCTTGACAAGAGCAGCGAGTACCGCGAAACAGCTGCGCTGGTAGCGGAGATGGAGATGCTGGCGCATCGCAAGGCCAAGCTGGAGGAGGACAGCCTCGTCCAGATGGAGAAGCAGGAAAAGGTCGCAACCGTTGAGGCCCAGGTAGCCGGGGTGGCCAGAAAGCTGGCCCAGGAAGAGCAGGCCTACACAGAGGCCTACCGTCAGGTGGGTGGCAAGCTCAAGCAGGATATAGCCGATCTGGAGCACGCACGCGCGGCTCTGGTGGCCGGCCTGCCAAAGGCGATGGCGGAGCGTTACACCAAAGCCCTGAAGACCAAGGCCGGCATCGGTGCCGCGCATCTCACGGGCAATCAGTGCAGCGGCTGCCATGGTACCCTGAGCGAGGGGCAGCTCGCCAAACTGCAGGAGGGCCCGCCGGTGGGCGAGTGCCCCAACTGCAACAGGCTGCTCGTCACCACAGGCAGCGAAAAACCCCAGGCCGAGGAGTAAGTTCCAGCAGGACGCGAACAGAGCAACCGTGTGCGAAGTGACGTGCAACTATATATACAGTAAGAGACGCGGCAAGAGCTGCGACGCCCCCGGTACAAGTAAGTGTAATACTATGGGAAATAGCAGGGTGAGACTATGAGAGACCGAGCAATCCTTCATACCGACGGCGGTTCCCGCGGCAATCCCGGGCCGAGTGGCATCGGCTTTGTACTCCTCGCAGACGACGGTCGCGAGCTCGTGACCCTCTCAGAGGGCGGGGCCTGTATCGGTGAGGCCACCAATAATATCGCCGAGTATCGGGCCTTGCTCTGGGGGCTGGAGAACGCCCGTGCGCTGGGCCTGCGGCAGCTGAGCATTCGTGCGGACAGTGAGCTGCTCGTCAAGCAGATCAAGGGTCAGTACAGGGTCAAGAGCGAAGGCCTCAAACCGCTTTTTGCCGAGGCACGCGCGTTGCTGGGCACACTGGAATCCTACGACATTGCCCATGTCTATCGCGAAGAGAACTCCCGCGCAGACGCCCTGGCAAATATGGCTATGGACACGAGAGCAAGCGTCGGGAACTTTCAGGTGGACTGGAAGGCATGCGCCAACGAGGAGCGGCCCAACGAGGTGCAGCCCAACAAGGAACAGCCCGGTGAAGATCAACCCGGTTCAGGCCTGAGCAGCGCTGTGCACGACGCACCCTCCCAATCAGCACGCACAGAAGAAACCATAAGCTCCCACAGAAACGAGATAGCCATGAAAACCGGCAGGTACTTCCTCACCGTCAAGGACCATTTTGACGCGGCGCACGCCCTGGTAGGCTATCCAGGTGAGTGCCGCGAGCTGCACGGACATACCTGGGACATAGAGGCCACGGTATCAGGTACCGAGCTGGACGAGGTCGGCATCGTCTACGACTTCAAGGCCCTCAAAGCGGACCTGGCTGCCATTCTCAAGCAGTATGACCACGTCTACCTCAACGAGGTACCGCCCTTCGACCGCATCAATGCCACCGCAGAAAACCTGGCCCGCGTCATCCATGAGCGCCTGGCGGCAACCCTCCCGCCCAGCATTACCCTGGAAGAAGTAGCAGTGTGGGAGAGCCCCATAGCCAAGCTCAGCTATCGCAGGGTCTGATGGGAAAACGGGGACGGGGTGACTGGGACAGGGGGACGGG
>JAIRZP010000079.1 GCA_031267175.1 Coriobacteriales bacterium
CGTACGTGCAGAATTACCTTGCAGCCACGCAGAACACCGGTCGCTTGATGCTCTTTGCCTGCGATCAGAAGATAGAGCACCTCAACGGCGACTTCTTTGGCACGGGTATAGACCCGGCCGACAACGACCCCGAGCACCTGTTCAAGATTGCCTCGGAAGGGGTCATAGGAGTCATGGCGGCCCAGCGCGGCCTCATCGCCCGTTACGCCCCCGATTATCCCCTCATCAACTACCTGGTCAAGATGAACTCCAAGACCAACCTCATCAAAACCGAGCAGGACGACCCGTACTCGCCCCAACTTACCTCACTCGATGCCGTGCTGGCCATGCGCGAGGCCGGCGTCAATATCGTGGGGCTGGGCTACACGCTGTACCTGGGCTCTGAGTACGAGTCAACCATGCTGGCCGAGGCCGGTGAACTCATCGCCGAGGCCCATGCCCAGGGCCTTATCGTCGTGCTCTGGATCTATCCCCGCGGCAAGGCGGTCAAGAACGAGAAGGATGCCGACCTTATCGCCGGTGCCGCCGGTGTGGCGCTCTGCCTGGGCGCGGACTTTGTCAAGGTCAACCCGCCGGCTCCTGCAGACGACGCTAGTTCTGCCCAGCTGCTCGCACGAGCCTCGGAGGCCGCCGGGCGCACGGGACTCGTCTGTGCCGGAGGTTCAACCGTGGACGCCTCGGTATTTTTGAACCAACTGTATGAGCAGATTCACACGGGTGGAGCCGCCGGCAATGCCACCGGACGCAACATACACCAACGCTCACTCGACGAAGCCGTACGCCTCACAAAGGCCATCAGCGCCATCACCCTTGCCGACTTTGACGCAGAAGAAGCACTCGACGTGTTCGAGGGCAAGGAGAACTTTAAGCTGTAGGGAGTCCACCAGTGCTTCTCAGGGCGCTGTAGACTGAGAGAAGAAGGAGAAGGTTATTCCTGCGCAGAACGTGCGGTACACCGTTACTTAGCATGACGACAGAGAGACTACACTATAAGTTTGCCCAATATCAGCGTGCGTTGGAACGGCTGAAAGAAGCTGCTGAACGGGAAAATGATGCCAACAACTTCATCGCCGACGCCGCTATCCAGCGCTTTGAGTTCGTCTTGGAGTTGGCGTGGAAATTGCTGAAATACTATCTTGAAGAAGAGGGCATAACCAATATCAACACTCCCGTCGAGGCCTTAAAAGAGGCGTATGTGGTAGGCGTCATCAGCGATGGAGATAGATGGTTGGAGATGGTAAAGAAGCGTAACCTCACCAGTCATACCTACGATGAACGAACAGCTGTTGGGATATACGAGGCAATCAAGACCGATTACCTGCCGCTCTTAACAGCTCTGGCTGATACGATGAGCACAAAGCTATGAACGAGTTTGGCTTGCGGCCAGAAATATGGCAACAGATACAAGAAGTTCTGTCATGTGACAGTGAGGTTGAACGTGCAGTACTGTACGGCTCACGGGCGCGCGGAGATTACCGGGAGAACTCCGATATTGATATTGCGATTTGGTCGCCTCGCGACATCATCGCCAAATTACAGGTACAATTTGACACCGTTCCAACTATCCTGAAGATTGATCTGGCAGATTTCAATACACTCGCCAATCCGGAGCTGAAAGCACATATTGAGAAAGACGGCAGAGCCATCGACCTCGGTTTTACCAACATCGACCAGAGTCTACCAGTGTCCATGCTGGCCCTGTAGACTAATAGAAACGAAGGAGAAAGTTAGCAAAACAGAAGGAGGAACTATGGCACGTGGAAAGGGTTTATCAAGAAGACAGTTCTTAACAGGAGTGGGAGCAGCCGGAATTGCTGCCGCAGGTGCGGGCATTGCTGGATGTGCGCCGTCTAACAGTCCGGCACCTGCAGGTAGTGGAGAAGCCCCTGCTCCGGCTGCTGGCGACAATCGCATCGCTGCGGCCTCGCTCAATCCCCAGGACTACGACTACCGGCAGGGTACTACCGACTTTAAGACGCTGTTCTCGCCTCTGAAGATCGGTTCTCTCGAATTGAGCCACCGTATGATAAAGTCTGCTGCCGGCTCTGCGGCCTACCTTGCTGGCCCCACCGATGAACTGCTTGAGTACTATATCAACTTTGCCAAGGGCGGCGTAGAGTTCATCTGGGTAGAGAACATTCCGTTCTTTGAGGACGGCATCGACTTTGCCACCATGGCACCACGGCCGGTAACCGCAGAAGGCCTGGCCTTTGCCGCCAAACTGGTTGAGGAGTGTGGCAGATACGGCGCAAAGCTCGGCTATCAGTGGGCACCCTTCGGCATGCCTGTGGCAGACATGCCTATAGAGCAGATAGCTGGAACGCAGGCTGCTGGGGTAAAGATTGCCAAGGATCTGCAGGCCGCTGGCTTTGTTGCCTTGGAAATCAACGCCGCCGGCTTCAATCAGGGTGAGCAGTTCCTCAGCCGTTTCCATAATACACGCACCGACGAATATGGCGCCGGGAGCCTGCAGGATCGCGCACGCTTCGTTACCGAGTGCATTGAGCAGATCAAACAGGCCTGCGGAGCCGACTTCAATGTCCAGATGCTCATCGATTGTATCGAGGAGAACGATAACCTCACTAATGACGCCACGCTCGCAACCCTGGACAATACAATCACCGAGCCGCATAACAAGGTGACGACCATAGAGGAAGGTATTGCGTTTGCCAAGCTCTTTGAGGCCGCAGGTGCTGACTCGATGCATCTGCGCCTGGGGCCGCTCGGTAACCATCCCTGCCAATTTGGCAGCGACCTCTACTTCATCCTCAATGGCATCGAGGGAGCAAGCGGTTATGGCACGCAGTGGGATTTCTCACGGCATTGGCAGGGTCAGCTGATTGGCAACCACAGCGGCGCAGGCATGTTGTTTGACATTGTTGCGCGGTATAAGGAAGCCGTCAGCATCCCGTGTGGTACCGTAACCTATATGGATCCGGCCCACGCGCCTGACTACTTTGAGCAGGCACTCGTAGACGGCAAGGTAGACTTCTACATCATGAACCGTCCCCTTACCGTGGACACCGAGTATATCAATAAGCTGCGCGAGAATCGTATTGATGAGATCGCCCCCTGCACCCGCTGTTTGTACTGCCATATCGGCAGCAACGAGGACAACCGCAGACTGGGTTACTGCCGTGTCAACGCCCTGACACAGCGTGTCATGAGCGGCGTGCTGGGCACCCCCGACACCTATGAGCTGCCGCCGCTGGCCAGCGCACCCAAGAAAGTCATGGTCATTGGCGGAGGCCCCGCCGGTATGGAGGCCGCCCGCATCGCTGCCGCCCGCGGCCACAACGTGACGCTGTACGAGAAGAGTGGTGCCCTCGGGGGTATGTTGGACTTTGCCAGCAGGATCAAGGGGCCACACGAGAACCTTGAAGACCTCAAGAACTACCTCATCAGGCAGCAGGAGGTCAACGGTGTCACGGTGGTGCTCAATACCGAAGCCGATGCAGCGTTCGTCGATTCTGAGTCACCCGACGCTGTCATCCTTGCCGTGGGATCCCTGACGGGTGATGTGGAAGGCGCGAGCGACGGCAGTGTGCCAGTCATCGACTTTAACTCGTTCGAGACCGCCGAGGTAGGCGAGAACGTCGTTGTCTTTGGCTCAAACGCACAGGCCTGGGACTGTAGCCTCTGGCTCACTGTGCGCGGCAAGAAGGTCAACATCGTCACACCAGACCCCAACGAGAACCTCGACATGCAGCAGTCGCAGCATGCCCAACGCTTCATGACCACGGCGCTCTACTCCCTGGGCGTCAAGGCTTGGCCGGGCTCTACCATCAAGAGCGTCGGTGCTGCTGAGATAACCATTGAGACGGATTATGGGTGCGAGGTCACCCTGTCCTGCGATTCCATCATCAACGCCGCTGAGCTTAAACCCAACAAATCTCTGATCGACGAGATCAGTGTGGTGGAGGCCTACTCCGTTGGCGATTGCGACGCACCGTTTAACATCGCCCTGGCTATCCGAGGCGGCAACGACGCTGGGCGTGTCGTATAGAAGTATCACATATGAGCTGAGGGCTGACTGACCGGCGGCCAGCCCTCAGCCAGAAAACGTATCGTCTTTGGGGGCAGCCTGCTCCATGCGCAACCGCTTTACCGCAAAGTTGTACAGTGCGCTGATGCCAAAGCAGATAAGGCCGCAGCCGATAAAGGCGATGACGCGCATGACGGAGTTGAGGTTGACGAGGTCGATAATCAGCAGCTTAACCACACACACCAGCACCAGGACGAGGCCGTAGATCCTCAGAGTACCCCGACGAAGGGCAAACCCGGCGGCGATGTTGGCAAAGGCCAGGATCATCGCTACGAGGCTGAGCGCATAGGCCTCATCATACAGTGTGGTGCAGGCACCGATACAACTCAGCAGGAGCAGGGTCGCTGCCAGGGCATAGGCGAGGTCAAAGCCGGGGCTTGCCTTCCCGCGGATAACTATACGGGAGAGCGCGATGGCCAGCAGCAGCAGCGTAGCCGCCAGCGCAAGCACCGTGCCGAGTTGGCCATAGCCCGCGCCGAGGCCCTTCCCGATAAACTCCAGGCAGGTGAGCGCGATGATCGCGAGCTCGTCGATCTTGAGCGCGAGAAGCACGCCACGGCTGCCGGTATCCCGTCGTATGAACGGCATGAGGCGTGTCAGCAGGAGGAGGGCGGCGTGTATCAGCAGCACCAGTATGAAGCGGTCAGCGGAGGGCAGGTCGTGTGCCGGGGCGTTTAACAGCACCGAGGACAGGCCCAGCTGAGCGGCGAGAAGTACACAGAGCACGTAGGGCTGCTGCCAACGCCGCTGCAGGCCTTTATCCGCCACGGCAAAGAGGCCGCCGAGCAGGACCAAGAGCAGGGCCAGGTAGCCAAGCGCAAGCAGGGTAGAGCCCGCTTCTGCCAGCCGGGCAAAGCCGGGATCGATCATAAGCAGTAGATCAACGAGGACGGCAGCTACCGCCAGGTACCAGTAGAGCCGGTCTCGGGAGATGAACCAGGCAGCCACCGAGGAGAGGCAGACCAGGAGGAAGCCGGGCAGAGCGAGGTACAGCGCGAACTCTTCGGAGTGCAGTTCTGCCTGCGACGGAAAGAAGACCGTATAGCCCAGCAGATTCGTGCGGGCTATGGTCGAACTGACCAGCAACAGCAGGGCAGAAAAGCCGATATTTGAGCTCATGACCGC
>JAIRZP010000099.1 GCA_031267175.1 Coriobacteriales bacterium
CAAGATGGTGAGAGGCGAGCCCATCCAGATTTACAACAGGGGCGACATGTATCGTGACTTCACCTACATTGATGATATCGTGATGGGCGTAGCTGATGTCATGGGCAGGATACCGAATGAAACTAAAGACGGCGTCCGGTACAAGATATACAACATCGGCAACAGCCACCCTGAGCCGCTGGGGTATTTCGTCGAGACTCTGGAGCGCGTGCTCATGGAGGAAGGCGTGATCGATAAACCCACCGAACATGAACTCCTGCCGATGCAGCCCGGTGACGTGTACCAGACCTACGCGGATGTCTCTGACCTCGAGCGCGACTTTGACTTTAAACCCTCGACCCCGCTTGAGGAAGGCCTGCGGCAGTTTGCAAGGTGGTACAAGGGGTATTATGGACTTTAAGGACAATCAAAGGTTCGTTGTCAATCAAAGGTTTCGTTCAGATAATCACCCTACTGTGGTATTGTGTCATCAGTAAAGCCGCCATGCCTCTCACAGAAGCACACTTTGGTGGCTGTTATTTTGTCAATGGAGTTGGGGAGACTATTCGGATGCAATACGTCTGCTGAACAGTATAAACAATATTGTTCTCATGCGCTCCCGCAGCAATTTGCCAAGGACTTTTCTAATCGCAAAGAACGGCCTTGTTGACGGAGCATTGGGTAGTTTTTGGATTGTTTGGCTGATCAGATATTGGTCAGATGTTCTTCAACAGTTCTGACGGCTTTACCTCCATCTTGGAGAACGCGAATAGCTTCTTGCCTAAATCTTTAAGCGATGCGCCAATGTGATAGACAGTATTGTCGATTATCAAGAAGCGATCATGAAGCACGCTCGATGTCTGAATTGTTATCGGTTCATACTGCGCGTTGTGCTGCGTCAAGTCTAACTGTAACTGCTTTGAAATCTTCCTTGTGTATACCTCTGCATTCACTTTCTCCTTGCGCTTTGACAGGAGCAACAGCACCGTTTCATCGATATAATTATCGAGCAGGATAATCCTTTTCTCCGCAGTCTTTATCAGGTCGGAAGCAAAGGCATAAGCGTCAAAAATCTCTCCGTCGCAGAAAATACCTTCAACCGGTGGGAGCGCAGTTCTAACAAAGAAGTCTATCTTTCTCTCGGTTTTTGTCATGCGGTATTCCAAACGCTCAATCCTGTGATTTACCGCGTAGCCGCGCATGAAATATTCTTTCAGGACTTGTGTCGCCCAACGTCTGAACTGAACACCGCGCTGTGACTTAACGCGGTAGCCGACGGAGATAATCACATCAAGGTTGTAATGGAGCGTTCGATAGGTTTTGCCATCCTCGGCAGTTGTCAAGTATTCCTTGACAACTGAATCCCTATCAAGCTCACCGTCCTTGAATGCATTGTTGATATGCAGGCTGATGTTTTGCTTTGTCTTGCCAAAAAGCTCGGCCATCTGCGCCTGCGTGAGCCAGACGGTTTCGCTCTCGACGAGAACGTCAATGGATATGCTCTCGTCCTGCGGCCTGTAGAGTATGATTTCGCCCTTATCCATAGCAGTGTTCCCAATTCCTCAAATGTGGCGGCTTGTCCCGCCACGCCACGTAACAGATGCAGCGGTGGTTTTGCCACCTATTATACCTGTTCCTACTCAAAACACGGGAGGGAATAGAGCAGAGTCGCTTTAATCTGGCTGCCTACAAAGGGTGCCGCTTTTCTCTGCCTCGGACGGAGAGTTTTTACCGAGTGGCTGTAGGCCCTCATCGGCGGATAGTGCCACTGGTGTGTGTTCGTTCGAGTAGGTTGTGTGGGCAGCGATCGCCGCGTTGCCACCTGTCCCCACACAGCGGCCGTCTGAGGAAAACGCCCCGCACCTTCTCCGTAAGGATTTTGGCGCGCAAGGCTCAGGAAACACCCCATCAAGCAGCCACGTTCAGTCTGCGTTCAGCTTGCGGCCAGGTTTCTGGCAGGTCTCGGTCACTGGCGGGTCAGCGTTCGGGCAGGGTGCCCTGTCATGATGGTGCAAAACATTGCCACAGCGACGACGACAAGGGGAAGATGACATGACACACACGTTAGAGCTTCCCAAGCTTAAAGAGACAGACACGGGGGCGCTCTCTGACTGGATGAGGTTTTTGTCCTTTGATGATGAGGCTGAACTGGATGCACTCGCCACCAAGGATGCTGGGATAGGAAAGGCGGTTAAGATGCTTAAATATATGAGCAAGGACGAAACCCTGCAGTTCCTTGAGATGTCTCACCAAAAATACGAGTGGGACGTGGTGTCCATGCGCAGTGAGGCTTTTAGGGAGGGCGAGGTGTGTGGGCGTGTCGGAGGCAAGGAGCGCGGCGAGGTCTACGGTCGCTATGAGGGTACCCTGCAGGTCGCTCGTGCGTCGCCGGCAAAGGGTCTTCCTATCGATCTCGTCGACCGCATCACCGGGCTTGACGCCGAGGCCATCAGGAGGCTCCAGGAGAACTGAAGAAGAAGTGGGCAGAGACTATCAGCTTGATGACCTTGCTGTTTTGAGGTGAGTCGGAATTCATAGTTGCAGACAAAAAAGCAAATAGAGTGGAAGATAGGTAAGTTTCTCATCTTTCATGAGGTTTCCACCAAAGTGCAGAGTATCGTTGTAACACGCTTTCCACCAAAATGCAGCATCAATCCATTCTCTACCAGACTCCTCGGAAGAAGTGGCCTGAGGTGTAGCCTTCGCGTTTGGGAAGGCTGCCGGCGCCTCTGAGAGCGAGGTCGCGGGCACGCACCGCACGTTCGATCTCGGCCTTCAGCTCCTTGGTTGTCATCAGCGTACCGTCGACGACGAGCGTCGAAAGGCCCAGGCTCACAAGCTCGGGCATCGAGGGTATGAGGTCGAGTGGGACGGCGTTGAACAGGTGGCTGCGGCCGCAGTCGTCCGTGCGCACGGGGAGCCGATAGCCCTTGCGGTCCTCAAGCAGGCGCGGCGTCTTGCGGCGGACGCAACGGGCGCACTGCTGGTTGCAGGGGCCCTGCGCCATGAGCATGCAGTGTTCGGTGACCATGAGTTCCTGGCGTCCGGAGACGGTGAGTGCGAGAGGCACGGGCGCTGACGGTGCGATGCGCATGATGTCCTGATAGCTCAGCTCGGGGCTCAGCCACGCCTGTGTCATGTTGAGACGTGCGCAGAGGTCGAGCGTCTCACCATTGCATATCCCAAGCGACGCGCCGGCCTCCAGCGCGCAGCCTGAATGTCTGAGGAGTTCCAGCTCACCGAGGTTGTTCACGACTGCGGCCGCTTTATCTGTGATGACGCTGTCCAAGAGGCCGAGCTCGCGGTCATGGGTCACGGCAGGCAGCAGTCGTACAACGGACATGCCACTAGGGAGCCTGCCCGCGGATGGCAGATCGTCTGCATCTGCGGAGGGCAACCCCTTGGTATCCGTCTCGCCCGTGGCCTCAAGGCGCAGGCTGTGGAGGTAGATGAGTTCTGCTCCGCCCTGCACGGCGGCTCGGGCGCCCGCGCTGTCGCGGACGATGGCGGCCACGCGCGGTTTGCCCTTGCGCGCGGGTGCAAGAGCCGGTGGCTTCTCGCGTGGCGTGAGGGCACGCTGGTGCCAGCTTCTCAGCAGCTTGTCCGTCAAGGCATCGAGTGCCTCGCTCCGTAGTCGATGGAGGGACGAGAAGCTCATGCCAACACCGGCTTCAAGCTGGATATCCCAGCTAATGATGCTGAATGGCGTCCCGCCGATGCGGCCGACGTGTTCGCGGATGTCATCTGCGATGAGGGGCTTGGTCCGCGCCGCCTCGACTACAGCGCCAAAGGCCGTGGCCTTTATCGGCTGTGCCTCATGCTGCACCTCGTGATCCCCGTGCGCCTCGTGGTTCCCGTGCGCCTCGTGGTTCCCGTTGCCGGAGTGTCCCAGGCGCTCCTCGTCATCGGGGCGTCCCTTGTGCTGCGCGTTGCTGGGGTGTTCCGCGTGCTCCTCGCGCCCCTCGCGTCGCACGGAGAAGCTGACCTCGGCCTGCTCTCCCTGTCGTAGGATAACCTGAGCAGCGACCGCTGCGATGCCGTTGTTTCCCTGAAAGACCGTATGATCGAACAGCGGCTTCACGCCGTCGAGAAGCTCG
>JAIRZP010000121.1 GCA_031267175.1 Coriobacteriales bacterium
CTTTGCCATAGGCTCGAGGATCCGCACAATCCTCCAAATGTGTGGAAACCCATTTCATGATGATGCTCCTGACATGCGGGTCAAGCCTGCGCAGGAACCTGGCAGCCAGAGGCGAGTACCGGACGCGGTAGGTCATTGGAGGCTGAATTCTTTCATAAGGTCTGTGTGGGAGATGTAGTCCTCGTCGTTGAACTGTTTACGCGCGCGCTCAATGATTGCGAGGTCATAGGCATCTTGCACCGCCTCCAGAGCGGATGATCTGAGTAGCTCGCTCATACTCATATCGTATGTTGTCGCGTATCCCTCCAGAGCACTGCGCTCCTCATCTGTTAACCGTACCGAGATTGTACTGGGCATACAAAGCTCCTTTCTCTATGCACTACAGTGTAGCGCACCTAGGCTCTTTGTCAAGGCCGCGATCGTACCCCGATATGATGCAGATTGACAGAATCTGCTGCCCCCCACGCTTCAGATTCCCCTAACCTTACCGCAGCGCTGCATAAGCCCTTCGCAGAACAAGATAACAGCATACACCCACCCCACAGAGCGCTGATGCTCCCAGGAAGAGGCTCCCGTAGCCTGTCATGCCCGCAAGCAGGCCAAACAGCAGCGCTCCGGTGCCTACGCCTACGTCAAAACCAATCATTGCCGTGGCCATGGCGCGACCACGACGCTCGGGTTCTATGCCCTTGGCGCTCATGGCGTAGAGAGTGGAGAAGCTCGAACTGTGGCCGATGCCCTGCAGCACCGCCGCCACCAGCAGCAGGGGCAGACTGTAGCTGAAGTTGAGAAGCGCCATCCCGAGCCCCAGGCAGACAAACCCGGTGATGACCGGCCAGGTGAAGCCTGCACGGTCGGTCCAACGGCCAAAGAGTGGACGGGCAAAGACAGCAAAGACCGCCGAGAGCGAGAAGAACGCCGCTATGCCCTCCACGCCACGCTCATCCAGCATTGCAGGCAGGAAGGTGCTGAGGACGCCGTAGGCGCAGGCCACAAAGAACAGCAGGAGGGCAGCCGGAAGCGCACGGGTGTCGAGAAGATCCTTGAGGACAACTCGCGCCGAGAACCCACTCGCGTCGGGCTTGCGCTCCTGACCACGATGCAGTTTGGGTATCTTACGATAGGTGATACAGCAGCTGAGCAGCAACGACAACAGGAAGAAGAAGCCGCAGATGAGGCAGGAGTACACCCCGCCAATAGAATAGAACACCGTGAGTGAGATGGCCGGAGCGATAATCAGGGCCAGCGAGTTGGTCATGCCCAGGTAGCCAAAGCCCTCGGCATGGCGCTCTGCAGGTATGTTGTCAGCACAGACGGCACTCGTGGCCGTGTTGGCCGCCCCCCAGGCGAGCCCCTGTATGAAGCGCACGGCAATAATCGCACCAACAAGGGGAAAGACCGCCAGGGCAAGGCAGGTCAGTATCATGCCCACGGTGCCCGAGACGAGCACACCGCGCCTGCCGTAGCGGTCCACGGCAAGGCCCGAGAGCGGCCGCGCAACGAGCGATGCTACCGCAAAGACTCCTGCCACCGTGCCGAGCAGGTAGCTTGGCGCACCCAGCGAGAGGATGAATACCGGCAGCATCGAGGGCAGCATTTGCATGCCCACGAAGTTAAGGAAGTTCACCGAAATGGCGAGGATGAAGCCCTGTGTCCACAGCGGTTGCAGCGGCGGGCGCGTGGCTCTTCGCGAGCTTTCAACGCTGATGGAATCAGCTGTGCCGGTGTTCGACAGTGTGCCTTCCCCTTCTTCCGCAACTTCTGCAGCTTCTACGACTCTCTCTCCAGCTTCGACTCCCACGTCAGCTCCGGTATATCTTGTCGCGCCTGTTGCTATCCACAATCTGTATGATGAGCGCCGTTTGTATGCACTGCTCACTCCGCATTGTGCTCCACCGCAGCCTCCTTGCTTACCGGCAGCAGCGAGCGCATGAGGGCGAACTGCCTGTCTACCTGCGCCTCCGACGCTCCTCCCATGAGGACGAGTACGCTCAGGCCCTCTGTTATCAGCATGAAACTCTCGGCAAGGAGATCCAGATTGTCTCCTTGCAGCACGCCCTGCCGTGCGCCGAGTTGCAGTATCTCGTTAATGGTGTCGCGCACATAGCTCAGCTGCGATTGCCGGAAGGCCCTGTCCTCAGGCGCGTCGTGGGTGAAGAAATACTCGTAGATCGAACGCAGCATGCTCGTCTCCATATTGAGCAGGCGGGCCTTCTCGTTGGCGGTATAGGCGTCAAACAGCTCAAAGAAGGGCATGTCGGTTTCGGCGGCCGCGAGGATGTCCTCATATTTGCGCTTCATCCGGCGTTTGGCCGCTGCCATGAAGACCTCATCGACCGAGTCAAAGTACAGGTAGATGCCGCCCCTGCTGATGCCGCACTCATCGATGATGTCCTTCATCGTGACTTCCAGGTAGCCCTTCTGACAGAATACCGTCCGCGCGCCCTCCAGGATTGCCTCCTCCTTCTGCAGGCGACGGTCGTTACCCTCGTTACTGGTCATCGTGTGTTGCCCCTTCTTGCCGTTCTACCTTTTCCATAATTCCTCGCAATTTCTAATGACACGCGTGTCATTTTGTGGTATAACCTTACTGACACGTGTGTCATTATAGCAAAAGTCGGCCTCTCGAAAGGGGAGCAGGTCTCACAATGGATACGAAGGATACCCGCGGAGCTACGTACACGGAGGACAGCCCCAGAGTCGGGTTCGTGGGTGCCGGCAGGGTCGGCAAGGCCCTCGGCAGGCATTTGAGCGAGAGAGGCCTCACTGTGTCCGGCTACTATCGGAGGAACCAGCAGGCCAGCCATGCCCAGACGAACGGCTCAGCACGGCAAGAGGCTCTGGATGCGGTGCGAGAAGGCCAGGCCAGCCCCGCCCAGGCGGTGAGCCCGACGCACACATTACCCGATTCGACGCACCCGCTCCCCGGCACAAGCTGGGATACGCTTGAAGACCTCGCCGACCACTGCGACATCCTGTTCCTCACGGTGCCTGACGACGCGATAGCCACGGTCTGGAACGAACTAAGAGGCCTCGACCTTTCCGGCAAAGTCATCTGTCATTGCAGCGGGCTTCACACCACGGCGGTCTTCGAGGGAATCGAGGGCACTGGGGCCACGGGATTCTCCCTCCACCCGCTCTGTGCGGTCACCAATGATCTTGCGAGCATGTCCGGTGTGTACTTCACGCTTGAAGGCACCGGCACGCACCCCGCCATGGAGCGGCTCATCGCCCGGATGGAAAACCCCGTCCAACGGATAGCAGCGGAAGAGAAGGCCCGCTACCACGCCGCCGCCGTGTTTGTCAGCAACTTCGTGAACGGTGTTACCTTTGTGGGGAGCAAACTCCTTGAGGACAGTGGCCTGGACGCGGAGTTCGCCCAGCAGGCCT
>JAIRZP010000229.1 GCA_031267175.1 Coriobacteriales bacterium
TACACTTCGACCCGCTCTATAGCGTCAAAGACAATCAGCCTGAACCGCCTATCGAAGACGTATGTTGTCCAGATGGTTGAAAACTCGGTTCCGTTCTTGAAGCTGCCGTCGTGTCTTAAAAATGGGTTCCAGTAACCGCTCAGGCGATAGTAGTTGACATCCATTAACTTCTCAACCAGTTCGTCTCTGTTGCAAATAAGGCCGCGCGAGATTAACAAGTCTGCCTGCTGATTAAATGTGAGCGAAGGTTTTGTGTAGTCCATATCTGCCTCTCAAAATAAAGAGCCGTCAAAGTGTGCTTCTACGAGAGGCATGACGGCTTTAGTAATTCCACTGTATCACACTTGCCCCGTCTTGTGTGCAGCAAATTGCACCGACTCCGATAGGTAACTATAGCATCGTAGAAGGCAATCCGGCTCTTTCCTGCTGCCTCTCACACGTGCCTCCCCTCTTGCGCCCCATGTCTTCAGCGAGCTTTAAGGCTCATTTTGGATAATGCTTCTGAGAGATTACGGGAGAACTCATGACAATACTGCACACGGCACTACTCACAGCACCGCCCTATACCGCAGAGCACAAACCGCAGAGAGGCGCGACGCGTCTGTTTTTGCAGCAGAATCGGGTACAGGAACTCGTGCCTACCCAAGAGAAGCTCTCACAAGAAGACGTGCCGGTCAAACGTAACCAACCCCAGGAGTTCGTGTTTAATCGGAGCGAGAAAAAATATCTCATCAGCTCTGCCACTGCCAGCGCTTTGTTACGGCTGCTCGGCAAAGACCAATTCCAGGACAGGCGTGGCTCGGCTTTTATACGCAACCTCTACCTGGATACCCCGGACTACAAGCTCATCAGACGATCTATTGAAAGGCCCCTGTATAAAGAGAAGCTGCGGGTACGCACCTACGGTACGATTACCGGGCCAGAGCATGAGGCCTTTGTAGAAATCAAGAAAAAGCTCAAGGGGAGGGTGTTCAAGCGCAGGTTTGCTCTTACGCTTGAAGAAGTCGATGATTTTATCCAGGGGAAGACGACTCCCGAAAGCCAGATTGCCCGCGAGCTTGCCTGGTCTCTTCAGTCGTACAGGCCCCTGCAACCGGCCATCAGCGTTTGCTATGAGCGTTGCGCCTACACCTATCCCGGCGCTGATGGCAATGTGCGCATCACCATCGACTGCAATCTGGCCGCCAAGATTGGCAGCAAAAGCGACCTTTTCGCGCCCGTAGACGCCACAGCATACCAGCCCCTGTTACCGGAGAGGCGCTGCGTTATGGAAATCAAGATACAATGCGCCATACCGCTTGAACTCACGCGGATATTGAGCAGTCTTGAAATCTATCCCACCAGTTTTTCCAAGGTTGGCACGGCCTATGCCCAGCTGTTTGCACACGGCATCCTCAGTTCAGACAGAGGGGGTCCAGCATGACCGACCTATTCAACAGCATCCTCAGCAACACCGAGGGAATAGCCACAGTTGACCTCGTCGATTTTCTGAGTTGCACTGCGGTGTCTTTGGTGCTTGGCCTGGCGGCGGCCCTGTTTTATATGTACCGCAACAGCTACAACAAGAGTTTTGTGGTGACCTTGGCCCTTCTGCCTCCCGTGGTGCAGCTGGTCATCATGCTCGTCAACGGCAATCTGGGTGCCGGTCTGGCGGTCATGGGAGCCTTTGCTCTCGTGCGCTTTCGCTCTATACCCGGCAGTGCCAGGGACATCGCTGCGGTGTTTACCTCCATGGCCATCGGGCTTGCCACCGGCATGGGATTCCTCGCCATAGCGGCCGTGTTTACGCTCATCATCGGCCTGGCCTCCCTCCTCTATACTACCAGCGGCTTTGGTGAGCCCAAACACAGTATTCAGCAGCTCAAAATCACTATTCCGGAAGACCTGGACTACCAGGATGTCTTTGATACGGTGTTTGCGGAGTACACGGATCGCTGCGAGTTGCGGCAGCAACAGACCTCAAACATGGGAAGCCTCTATAAGCTCTACTACACCATAGAGCTCAAGCCCCATGCCAATCCCAAACAGTTCATCGACGAGCTCCGCACCCGCAACGGCAACCTGAAGATAGCCCTCGGACGCGACCTCTTCAGGGCAAACGGCACGGAACTGTAGGCAGGAACAAAGAAAGGCAGAAAAAGGAGAAACGGGGGAAGGGGAGCGGAAGTCAAAAGGAACAGGCCAGAAGTCAGCAGTTGAAAGGAACACGAATGAAAAAGCTACTCTCACTCCTCCTCACCCTCCTGCTTGCGGGCATACTCACCCTGAGCGTTGCGCTTGCCGGCTGCGGCAGCATCGGCAGCAATGGACGCGCGGAAACCGCCCCTGCAGGGGAGAGTGGTATGGCAGCTACCGCGTCCGAGGCCACCGAAGCTCAGACACTCGACAGCTTTGACTTTTCGCTCACCGACCGAGACTCCGATGCACTCTACGACGAAGAGGCTGCTACGATAATCTCCTTTGATTCTGCCAACCAGGTGGAAACCATCACCCAGGAGGGCGTCTACATCGCACGTGGCTCAAGCGAGGGAGGCCAACTGATTGTGGACCTTTCCAACGCCGAGGATCCCGACAATGCCAAGGCGCAGGTGGTACTCGACAATCTCACGCTCACCAATACCACGGCGCCCGCGCTGCTGGTAGCCCAGGCCGACAAGGTCTTTATCACGCTGGCGGAGGGCAGCACCAACACCCTCAGTGATGGCACGGGCCGCACCGACCTGGAAGCGCTTACTACAACCGCCGCTGATGCCAGCTCCACCGAGTCTGAAGAAGCCGCTGAGTCTGAAGAAGCCAACGAGAATGCTACCCTGTACTCTCACGACGATCTGTCCATCAACGGCAGCGGCAGCCTTGTTGTGAGCAGTGCCAACCATCACGCTATAAAATGCCAGGACGATCTCGTCATCGCGGACGGCAGCCTCAAGGTAACCGCCGGAGGAGACGGCATCCGGGGCAAGGACAGCGTCAAGATAGCCGGAGGCACCATAACGGTAGAGGCCGGTGACGACGGTATTATCTCCACCCAGACCGACGCGCCCTACGAGCAGGGCTTTATCAGCATCACCGGTGGCCAGATAACGGTTGCTGCGACCGACGACGGCCTCAAGGGAGAAGCGCTCGTACGCCTCGCCGGAGGCAGCGTCAGCATTGAGGACTCTACAGAAGGGCTTGAGGCCTGCTTGGTCTGGCTTGAAGGAGGCCTGCACACCATCACTTCCTCCGATGACGGCATCAATGCCGCGGGCGATATCCGGAGCGATTATCTCATCAACATCACCGGTGGCACCACGTACGTAAACGCAGAAGGCGACGGGCTCGACTCCAATGATACGCTCACCCAGAGTGGTGGCACTGTGGTGGTGGCCGGGCCTGCACAGACCTTTGGCGAGGGTGCCCTGGACGCCGAGCGCCTCGCCCAGATTACGGGGGGCACCATGCTGGCCGTGGACAATGCCGGTATGTCCATGGGCTACGGCTCGGAGTCCACGCAGGGCTCCTTGCTCTACACGCTTTCTGGCGTTGAGTCCGCTGGCACCCGTATCTCGCTGCTGGACAGCGCCGATGCCGTACTCTTCACCTTTGTAGCCCCCAAGGAGTTCAGCACTCTGGCCTACAGCTCACCGGAACTGACCGTAGGGGAGAGCTATCGCTTTGTGAGAGGCGGCGAGGTTGCGTCCTCCACCTCGTCTGGCTTTGAGTTCCTGACCGGCGGTACCTTGAGCGGTGGCGAGACACTCACGAGCTTTACCCTGAGTGAGCAAATAGCCCAGATACGTGCCGATGGCTCGGTGAGCGCCTACACCGGAAGCGGCATGATGGGCCCCGGAGGCGGCGGTGCCGGAGGCGGCGGCCCAGGCGGTAACCGCTCCAGAGGCACGGCAGACTCGGGCTGGGCATCCAACAGGGGCACTCAGCTGCCGCGCCCCGAGTGACGATTATACAACTAACAGAAAGTCACACTTTTCTTGGCTTCGGGAAGCGATTCCCCGGCATTCCCCGGCGTGTTCTGGTATGATACTCCCCAGGAAAAGGCGGAAAGGCATTCCCTGAGAAAGCACTGTGAGGAACGTGGATACAGAACTGACCTGCCCTGTATGTAATCAACCCGTGCGGCGCGGGAGCAACAAGTGCTCCTGCTGCGGCTTTATGCTGGTTGGCATTACACAGGAGATACCCTCACCCGGCACCGGCGGCATGCCGAGTACCGGCGCGGTGTACCGTGGCAAGCCAACACTCACCGTGACCAAAGGCTCGCTGCAGAACCAGGTCTTTGACCTCGAACCGTTGCCGGTGGTTATCGGTCGCGACCCGGAATGCGACCTGTTTCTCAATAATATGACGGTCTCGCGCCGTCATGCCATCATCGAAAAGGAAGGCGACATGCTCATTCTCAAAGACCTTGGCTCACTCAACGGCACCTGGATCGACGGCAAGATAACTGACCAGGCCGAGCTGACCGACGGCATTCTCGTGCAGATTGGCACCTTCTCCATGAGGTTTCATTCCTGATGCCTATCACACATATACTTGCGGAGAACTGCCGTCTCTACGGCGACGAGGTAGCCCTCGTCGAGATCAACCCGGGTCGCGAGGCAGTCAGGCGCGTGACCTGGAAGGAATACGAGCTTATCGAGCCGGAGGGCAGCGGCTATTACCGGCGCGATATAACTTGGAACATCTTCTGCGAAAAGGCCAATCGCGTGGCCAACATGCTTACCAGCCGGGGCGTTGCCAAAGGCGACAAGGTCGGCATCCTCCTCATGAACGGGCTGGAATGGCTGCCCATCTACTTTGGCATCCTCAAGACCGGCGCCCTGGCCGTGCCCTTGAACTTCAGATACACCGCCGACGAGATCCAATACTGCGTTGAACTGGCGGAGGTGGACGTGCTCATTTTTGGGCCGGAGTTCATAGGCCGCGTGGAGGAGATTGCCCCGCAGATAAGCGAAGGCAGGCTGCTCATCTACTGCGGCTCAGGCACAACCCCCACCTTTGCCGAGGACTATCACGAGCTCACCGCGGACTGCTCATCGCAGTTCAAGGATGTCGAGCTTTCCGACGATGACCTCGCGGCCATCTATTTCTCCTCCGGCACCACGGGCTTTCCCAAGGCGATACTCCACGCGCACCGGGCGCTGGTGCATGCCTGTCTCACCGAGCAGGCCCACCATGGGCAGACGCACGAGGATGTCTTTCTCTGCATTCCGCCGCTCTATCACACCGGTGCCAAGATGCACTGGATGGGTTCATTTCTGGTTGGCGGCAAGGGCGTATTGCTCAAGGGAACCGAGCCTCGCTACGTGTTTGACGCCGTCTCAAGCGAACGCTGCACACTCGTCTGGCTGCTCGTGCCCTGGGCGCAGGACATACTGAGCTGCCTGGACAGCGGCGAGCTTACTATCGACGATTACGACCTCGAACAGTGGCGGCTCATGCACATCGGTGCCCAGCCCGTGCCGCGGAGCCTCGTGACGCGCTGGCTCGAGTACTTCCCCCTCCATCAGTACGACACCAACTACGGCCTCTCAGAATCCATCGGTCCGGGCTGCGTGCATCTGGGCGTAGAGAACGTGGGCAAGGTGGGTGCCATCGGTATCCCCGGCTTTGGCTGGCAGACCAAGATAGTGGATGAGCAGGGCGCGGAGCTTGAGCAGGGGGGTGTGGGCGAGCTGTGCGTGCGCGGCGACGGCCTCATGCTCAAATACTACCGCGACCCCGAGGCCACGGCTGCGGCACTCAAGGACGGTTGGCTGTTTACGGGCGACATGGCGGAGCAGGACGAGGACGGCTTCATCTATCTCGTGGACCGCAAGAAGGACGTCATCATCTCGGGAGGCGAGAATATCTATCCCGTGCAGATTGAGGATTTCTTGCATGGCCATCCAAGCATCAAGGACGTAGCGGTCATCGGCCTGCCGGACGAGCGTCTGGGCGAGATAGCTGCTGCCATCATCCAGGTGGAGGAAGGGCACAGCCTCACCGAGGAAGAGGTCAGAGACTTCTGCTCGGCGTTGCCGCGCTACAAACGCCCCCGCACCCTGATATTTGCCCCCGTGCCCCGCAATGCCACGGGCAAGATAGAGAAGCCCAAACTACGCGAGCTCTACGGCGCCAGGTATCTGGTGGAGTCGCAGAACCTTTCCTGAGCATTTCCTCATAAGTCAACGGTGGACGAGGGGCGTACGCCCCTCGTCCACCGTTTTCAATACTAAGGAACTGTAAGAAAATAATTTGTACGTATCCTGCGGCCAGATTGCCTCAGCTCTACGTTGGCAACAGGCGGCATTACCACAAGTAGTGCCACCTGTTGCCGC
Organism: Coriobacteriales bacterium; assembly: GCA_031267175.1. Classification (GTDB taxonomy): domain Bacteria; phylum Actinomycetota; class Coriobacteriia; order Coriobacteriales; family UBA8131; genus WQXH01. Next base: position 6,318 of record JAIRZP010000229.1, read on the forward strand.
CTTGATCTGAAGCAATCTGTTCCACAGGCTATCGTACAATTTATTCTCTTACAGTTCCTAACGAAATCGCGCTTTCTCAAAAAATCTCAAGAAATTTTCAATTCTCGCCCTTCTAATATATAATTCTCGCCTCACCAAAATATTTTTCATGGTATATAATATCCTCAAACAAGGTTCAAAATGCCTGTCTGTCTGTGTGTGGCTAAAGGCCAAGAAAGAAAGAGGATGGTGGTAGTATGAGTACGTACGTAAAGCCAGGTGGAAACGTCTCTTTGAAACAACACGGGACTTTCCATGAAAGGTCGGGCAGGGGGGTCCACAAAAAGCAGGGGAGGCCTCTGGCAAAAAGAATAGTCGCTCTCGTCTGTGCGTTTACCCTGGCCTTTTCCACACTTATCCCTTCGACAGCTGCCTTTGCCATTGACCCGGATGGCCAGGATGGCACCGCAACTGAACAGTCTCAACAGTCTCTTCCCCAGGAACAGAGCTCTGCTCCTGATGGCGTAGGAGCGCCTGAGGATGACCTATTAGCTCTTCCAGGTGAGGATGACGTTTCGATACCTCCAGGTGAAAACGAGCCACCAGTTCCCGAGACAGAGGCTCTTGCCACTCTGGCCGAGTCCGTTTCACTTCTGGCAGGGGATGTGTGGGCAGGCGACGTAGACGTCTCCTGGTACAACACCACTGCCACATCCTTCACCATCTCCACCGCAGAGCAGCTCGCAGGGCTCGCGGCCATCACCACTGTCAAGCACGGTGAGAGCAGCGACGCGGGAAACCCTGACTCTAACGCGACGGACGCGTTGGGCACTCCCATCAAGCTCGATAACTTTGTGGGTAAGACCGTCAAGCTCACAGCCGATCTCGATCTCAACGGCTCAGCTGAGAACCTGTGGTATCCCATCTCCGACGTAAATATACGGACGAGTAGCAGTGGTACCTTCAACGCGGTAGGCTGGCGAGGCACTTTTGACGGTAACGGCCATGTTGTCAGCAACATGGTAGTTGACGGCGGCTCCGTCAACTACGGCGGCTACCAGGGCCTTTTTTCCGGCATTGGTGCGGGAGGTGTCATCAAGAACCTGGGCCTCGACTCGCCTCAACTCCACGGTAGGGTAGTCGGCGGTATCGCTGCGGTCAGCAGTGGTGTTACCAGCGAAGGCACTCCCGTAGAGCAGTGGCCCCTGATAACGGGCTGCTCTGTGAGTAATCCCACCATTACTGGCAACGGCTCCGGTTCGCGCCCCAGCGGCGGCATCTTTGGCGGCGAGAACAACGATGGCGGCCGGCGCACAGCCTCAGTCGTCAACTGCTACGTCGTAGGCGGCAGTGTAACCAACAACCAGGCTGCCGGTGGTGTCGCCGCCTTTACCGAAGGCTATGTTGCCGGCTGTTATAGTACGTCTCAGGTAAGCGCCTCCCAAGATTATGTAGGCGCGGTAGCTGCAGGCGTCCTCCAGAGCAGGTATACCAACAACCTCGGCCTTGCCAATTCCTGTACCAATCTGTACCGGCATGCTGCCAACGTCGCTGGTCTCACCGGGCCCACCGTTGTCACGACGGGCTTCAGCACGGCAGTCGACCTGCGCTCCGCCGCAGCGGTTGCCACCCTCGGGAGTGCCTATGTCGTGGCCCCGGACAACACGGTCAATAATGGTTATCCCATCCTGTTCTGGCAGGCAGATCTCAGCGGGGGAGCCGTGCCTCCAGAAACCTCTATCGAAAGCGCGACGCTCTCACAGCCCGCAGACCAGCTCTTTACCGGCTCTCCTCTAGAGCCAGCCGTTACGGTGACCCTTCCCGACACGACATTGGTCAAGGGCCGCGACTATCTGCTCCTCTATGAGAACAACACCGCTGTTGGCACGGCAAGCATCACTGCCAAGGGCTTCGGTCGGTATACGGGCCAGAGCACGGTAACTTTCAATATCACACAGCTTGACCTGGGAGATGCGAGCATCGCCCCGGTTGGCCCCCTGTGGTTCTATGGCGAGCCGGTCACTCCCGCGCTCACGGTCAAAGATACATGGGGTAATACGCTTACCGCAGACGTCGACTATGTGGTGAGCTATGAGGACAACGACGGAGCCGGCGAGGCCACTGCCACTATCAGCCCCGTGGAGGGCAGCGTCAGCACCATAGGGAGCAACAGCGTCGATTTCATCCTCGTTGCGGCCTCAAGCTCGCTTACGGGTACCGGCGTCGAGGCAGACCCCTACCTGCTGGGCACAAAGGGCGACATCCAGTTTCTCTCGCACGCGCTGGACTCTAACCTGGCACCTGCCGAGGGAAGCGCGGCCTATAGCACCGCCTTCTATCAGGTCACCGCCAACATCGACGCCACGGCCGCAGACGCAGATGACCTCGCGGCAGACCCCATCGGCCAGAACTGGTCTGAGCTGGTAGGCACGGCCACCGTCTACCACCGCAGCTACTTTGCCGGCACCTTTGACGGCAACGGCAAGACCATCACGGTGGATATCAAACGCGATGAGCGCAACATCAGCGCTGCCCGCGGCCTGTTTGGCTATGTAGGCATCTATAGTACGGGTAATGCCTCAGCGGCAGTTCCCGTTGTCATCAAGAACCTGACGGTTGCTGGCACGGGATGGGGTTTCACCTACGGCGGCATCGTCGGGCAGGCTACGTATGCGAAACTCGTTATGGAGAATTGTGTCAATACCTCAGACATCATCTCCAGCTCAACCAGTAACAACGGACAGCCCTATACCTCTACCGCCGGTGGACTTATCGGGAGTCTTTCCTCGCATGCCTACCTCACGTTGGAGGATTCTTCCAACACAGGAGAGCTGCAGTACTATAGCTACGGCGGAGGATTGATCGGAAGCTCCAGTGTGTATGCCGCAGAGCCCGATCTGACGATTACTGACTGCTTTAATACCGGCGATCTTGTCGTGAGTTCTCCCTATGGCTCCGGCTCCGGCGGTCTCATTGGATATCTCAATGTGGGGATGCCCGTCAACATCCAGCGATCCTTCAACACTGGAGACATCAACGGTGGCACTGACGCGGATCAAAACCTGTTATCTGCCGGTGGGCCCGTTGGCGGCCTCATCGGCGTTGCCTATCCCGACAATGTCTATGAAAAGCCAAGCCCGGTTCTTCTGATAGATGCCTGCTACAATGCTGGCAGCCTTTATGGCAGGGGCTACGTTGGCGGCATCGTCGGGGACAACGGTAGCGGTTTTAACTTCTCTGTAGGCAATGTGTATAACACCGGAGATCTGCGGGGCACCGGTGCTGCCGAGAACTTCGTCGGCGGCGTGGTGGGACGTTTCTTTCTGCATGTTGAGAACTGGCCATACGAGTGGTGGGAGGATATCGAAGACTTGCCGGTACACTATGCCAGCAGCCTTGCGGGCTATACGAGCGGCGCCATCCTGCTTGACAACGCACCGGTAGAGCGTGCCTACGTTGATCCCGTCGTCGGGTATATCCAGTGGCCTTCTCCCGTGACCCTGGATCTCAACGTCTCGTATATAGAGGACAACATCAGTGCGTGGGACGAGGAAGGCCAGAGCTATGACGTCATCGCGGCAAAGCGCTTTGTTGCTACCAACTCCCTCTACAATGTCACAGACATCTCTCCTGAGTTGGCCGACGCATCCGCGCTCAAGGCAGCCACAGCCACGCTGGGAGCCTCGTTCAAAGACGATGATTCCTCACCCATCAATAGCGGCTTCCCGATACTCTATTGGCAGGGAAGCGCTGGCACGACAAGCCCTTCACTCATCGACCTGGAGACTGCCTCTGCAGCAACAGATGCTATACCCAACCAGACCTATACCGGTAGGCCCCTGGCCCCGGCCGTCACGGTCAAGATAAGCGGCACGCCGCTGGTTGCGGGTGCGGACTACTTCATCTCTGCTACGGAGAACAACATCGGAGTCGGTACCGCCAAGCTCACCATCCAGGGCAAAGGTATGTACACCGGCACGATCGAGGCGAGCTTCAACATCGTGGCAAACGTCGTGAGCACCGTCACCATAGCGGACATCCCCGATCAGTGGACCTACGCAGGTGAAGGCGACGTACCGGCGCAGCCCACGCTCTCGGTTGTCAACAGCGCCGGCTTGCGTATGACCCTCAACACCGACTATACCGTTGCATATGCCAACAATACTGTCACCGGTACCGCTACGGCAACCATTACGGGCTTGGGCAGTTACACCGGCACGGCAAGCAAGACCTTTTACGTTACGGCGGCCGCCACCGAGCTTGATGGCGCGGGCACGACAGACGACCCGTACCTCATCGACGACGAATATGACCTGCAGCTCATGGCCCACCGTGTCTTCCGGCAGGCGGGAGCCTATCCGTACGCAGCCTATCAGCTCACCACCGATATCGATGCCACGGGCGTAGCGGCAAGCCATAAGCCTGCCGTCGATACCATAGGGGCCGTTCCAGGGAGTCCCTCATCCACCTCCATCCTGTTCCAGGGCAGCTTTGATGGAGACGGATATACCATCACCGTGGAGCGCGCGCTCTTTGGCTACGTGGCTAACGTGGAGATTGCCAACTTGACCCTGGAGGGAACGATTACCGCAAACAACACCGACTACGCTTCGTTTGTCCGCAAGGTGCAGCAGGGCACTATATCCATGACAAACTGCATCAACAAAGTCGATGTGACGGTAACAAACAGCAATAACCTCGGTGGCCTGGTAGGTAATATCAACTCCTATACCAGCCCCTACTACTGCGACACCGCCACTTTTGTGGACTGTGTCAACAGGGGCGCACTCTCCGGTTACGGCTACGTTGGCGGCATCGTCGGCTATTCGCGGGCCAGAAACCTCAGCTTTACCCGGTGTAGCAATGAAGGCGCCCTCAGTCTTGCCGCATCAAACGCATACGGTGGCGGCATGGTTGCCAACGCGGGCGGTTCCGCCGCCACAAACCTCTCCACGCTCACCGTCAATTCCTGCTATAACACCGGTGCTGTCAACGGTGCCTATTACCTCGGTGGCCTAGCTGGATATCTTACTAATCTGTCCACGGCTACGATAAGCAACACGTTCAACCGGGGTGCTGTCACTCCTTCCAGCACTTCCACCACGGTTCCCTATAGCGCGGGCGGCATCATCGGTGTCGTCTACGGCGGTGTCCAGACTGTCAAGCTGAGCAATGTCTACAACACGGGCGCGGTTACCGGTGGCGCCGTAACCAAGGGCCTCTTCATTGGCTGTCAGTACGACACAACCGGACAGGTCAGCATCACCAACAGCTACTATCAAAGCGACCTGACCGAACCGGTTATCGGCGCCAATCGCGGCGAGGAGATAAACGGCACCGCCGAGAGCCGTACCGCCACGCAGTTCAAGGCAACCAACGCCAGTGGTGTGGCCGCCTCTCTCGGTCTGGCCTTTGCTGCGGACTTTGCCGGTGTGGCTGCTGTTAACGCGGGCTACCCCATCCTCGCACAGCAGAAGATTGACATCTCAGGCGGCATCATAGCTAACATCAAGTCTCAGGCCTACACCGGCGCCGAGCTGACGCCTGCGCTCAACGTGCTGGCTCCCAATTCCATTACCCCGCTCAGGGCCGGCACCGACTATAACGTGGTCTATGCCAACAACGTGGGGCGTGGCAAAGCCACGGTAACCGTCTATGGGCGCGGTGCCTACCAGGGCACGCTCTCTGCGAGCTTCTCCATCGTACAGGCAGACCTCTCTCAGACAACCCTGGCTGAGATACCTTCACAGACCCCAACGGGCAGCGCGCTCACCCCTGAGCTCACCATCACCAATGCCGCTGGAAACGTGCTGGTGGCAGGTGTTGACTACACGGCGTTCTATGAGAGCAACATCGCCATCGGCACCGCCAACGTAGCTGTGTACGGCCTGGGCAACTATACTGGTACCCTTACCGGAAGCTTCAGCATCGCTCCGGCAGCCCTGCCCCTGACAGAGGCCCAGATAACCCTGCCCGCTTCCTACTTCTACACCGGCTCTGCTATTTCTGCCATGCCTACGAGTGTGGTATTGGACGGAACACTACTTACTCCCCTGGCAGACTACACCTTGTCCTACTCCTATAACCAGGGCACTGCCGATGTCCCCGACTGGCACGCTACCGCAACGGTTAACGCTAAGGGCAGCTATATGGTCACGGTCACCGGTGTCGGCAACTACATCGGCACTGCCTCCAAAGACTTTATCGTCAAGCCCTTCCTCACCGTGTATAAGAGTGTGGATGGTGCCTCGCGTGAGTTCGTAAAGGAGTATACTCAGGCTCAGTTTGCTGCGGTCAAGGATCTACAGCTGTCAACCGACCCGGTCTCTGCCCTCTACTACGGCACGTCCTGGTCAGTCTCCACTGCCAAGGAGTACGTCGAACTCTCACAGCTCATGCAGGACGCGGGTCTTGCAAGCTACTATAACGACGCGGCCAGTGTGAGCTATGGGGATGCAGGCTACACGCGCACCCTCAACTACAGTGTGCTTGAGGGCGGCAACTTCTACCCCGCTACCACGGCTACGGCAGAGAACCTTGCCGGTGCCTATCCGGTCAAGGCAGTGCTCTCGCTTTCAGACTTCTCTACCGCTATCTACGGAGTAAGCGCTTCTGCCACAGCACTGGATGCTGAGACCTATAAC
>JAIRZP010000247.1 GCA_031267175.1 Coriobacteriales bacterium
CGGCCTCCTCACGCTCCTCGGTAATGGTCATGGAGCTGATGATGCAATCGACCTTGCCGGTCTGCAAAGACGGAATAAGGCCGTCCCAGGCGGTATTCTCTATGATGACCTCATAGCCGTAGGCCTCACCAAAGTCCCTGATAAAATCCACGGAGATGCCTTCGGGGTTGCCGGCGTCGTCCTTGGTCTCAAAGGGAGGATAGGCCAACTCCATGGCAACCCTGAGGACGGGAGCGGAGGCTGAAGAGCCAAGACCAGAGGCCGCTGAGCCAGAAGCGGCGGAGTCCGCACCGGCTCCTGTACCTCCGCCTCCGCAGCCAGCGAGGGCAAAGGCACCTGCAAGGCTGAGGCAGACAAGGAGCAATGCAGCTTTTCTGGCGGTTTTGTGAGCCACACGCCAGGCGCGTGTCTTGAGCCATGGGGTGCGGGTGCGGGTACGGGGGTCTTCCCTATAAACCTTCATGTGGGGCCTTCTCTCTTTATAGTGTTGGTTTCCTGGTGCGGTGCTCGCGCATCCGCGTTTTGCATGGATACGTTCGTGCTTCTCGGTCTGTCCCTCGCTAGGCTCCTCAGCCCTCTTACTCAAATATCCCTACCGCACGCTCAAGCTCGTCGATGATGGCGATTTCCTGGGGACAGACCGCCTCGCAGCTGCCGCACTGTATGCAGTCCGAGGCACGCCCACGGTTATGGCCCTTGGTCTGCCAGAAGTAGCCAAAGCTGGCTCCCCCTTTGTTGCCGTACAGTGTCAGGTCGTTCATCGTCTCAAAGATACCGGGGATGGCGATGTTCTCCGAGCAGGCATCGAGGCAGTAGGCGCAGGAGGTGCAGGGCACAGTCGGCACCTTCTCTATCTCGATGACGGCGCGGCCTATCGCGGCACGTTCCTCCGTGGTGAGAGGCTTGAAGTCGGTGAAGGTGGCGATGTTGTCGCGCATCTGCTCCAGGTTGCTCATGCCGGAGAGCACGGTGATGAGGCCCTTGAGGGAGCCGGCGTAGCGGAGCGCCCAGGAAGCTATCGAGGGCACGGGGTCTACAGCGGTGAGTTCGGCCACGGCTGCCGGTGGCAGGGTCACGAGGTTGCCACCCTTAACAGGCTCCATAAGCACGATGGGCTTGTTATGCCGCTGCGCCGTCTCATAACAGAGCCGTGACTGTACGCTGTGGCTCTCCCAATCGGCATAATTGAGCTGGAGCTGCACAAACTCCATCTCGGGATGCTCGGTAAGCACCGTGTCCAGCACCTCAGCGGTGTCATGGAGCGAGAACCCCAGATGCTTGATGAGGCCCTCGGCCTTACGCTCGGCCAGAAAGCTCCAGGTATCGTAGTTGTCAAACACGGCCCCGCGCGCGGCACCGATGTTATGCAGGAGGTAGTAGTCAAAGTAACCCGCGCCCGTGCGCTCCAACGATTCATAGATCATGGCCTCAGCGCCCTCGCGCGTGTTTGACCGCCAGGCGGGGAGCTTGGTAGCCAGCTGGTAGCTTTCTCGCGGATACCGGTCAACCAGGGCCTCCTTGATGGAGACCTCGGAGTCCTCGTAGCCGTAGGCCGTGTCAAAGTAGGTAAAGCCCGCCTCCATGAAGAGGTCCACCATCTCCTTCAATTGCGGCATGTCCACGGGGCTGCCCATGCCATCAACACGCGGCAGACGCATGAGTCCAAATCCCAGCTTGGGGATGTCCCTGCCCAGATACTCGCCAAAGTCCATGTCGTTCTCCCTTTCTCCCTCATTTCCTTCACACGTGTCCGGTCGCTTCCTTCTTCCCAGTCCGTGCAGTCCGTTTCGCTCCGCCAACTTCAACTCCATCAGCCGTTACACTACCAGCTTAATGTTGCCGATTTCCTGCCAAAGCCTCAGAGAAAAAGTATAGCGCTTTTGCAATGCTTTTGTGCGTAGCTCAGCTATAATACAGGGGCAGAAAGGCACACGCTTCGTATATCCGTGGGAACGATTGGCTGGCCGCACCGGTTACGCTGTCTGCGGTACCTGCCAACAGGGCCGGGCTTGCGCTCTCCTGTCACAGGGGACTATGCTGGATTACACGGGTGCTGTGCCCGTAGGCCATTCAGGGCCTTGTCGCTTTTGAATGGCACAGGAAAAGGGGGACGATCAGACACCCGGAGTGGGTGGCCGTCCTGCTGAGAAGCGCGTACCCCGAACAGAGAAGGCGGGTTGCGTGCGGAAGGTGGTGTTTTTCATGTCAAATCATACACAGAGAGTGCGGGAGGAAGCGTGCCTTGACAGGCGCGGTTTTATCAGGCTCGGTGCGGCGTGTGGCGCGGCGGCGGTGCTCAGCACGGGAGCGCTTGCCTCCTTAGCCGCGTGCGGCCCCAGAACCGAGGGCTCGTCGAGCGACGGCAGCGGCGCTCCCCGCGAGGCCGGCAGCTATGACATCGTCATCGTCGGTGCGGGAGGGGCCGGCCTGGCAGCGGCGCTCGCGGCCAGTCAGGAAGGGGTCGAAAAGGTGCTGCTCCTTGAAAAGGGTATCTCCAGCGGTGGCAACACGAACTTCTCCTCCTCGGGCATGAACGCCTCTGAGACCAGATTCCAGGAGCAGCAGGGGATAGAGGACACCAACAGCCTGTTTGCGGAGGACACGTTCAAGGGCGGGCATGAACTGGGGGAGCAGACCCTGATAGACTTCATGTGCAACGGTTCGGCTGGTGCCATCGACTGGCTTGACAGCGTGGCCATCAAACTCGATAACATCACACAGATGGGTGGCGCCAGCGTCAAACGCTGTCATCGTCCCACCAAC
>JAIRZP010000037.1 GCA_031267175.1 Coriobacteriales bacterium
CCGCGCTGGCTCTCGGCAAACCGTATGTGCAGGCAGCCCTGGCCTCCCTTTTCACCCTCAAATACGGTTCCATCATCGTGTTGGAAGCGTTGGACTACCCTTTAAGCCTCCCGCTTCACGGGCTGCGTCAGAACATCTTTGCCGACCCACAAAAGCCCATGACGGTTGAGCCGGGCATCTATCCTCTCAACGGGGCCGACGAGGACTCTGTCTGCGCCACCACCGTGGATTTTGCCCTCACCTACTTTGTGGTATCGGGCGAGCTGGAACGCAGCGGTGTGCCGGTCAACCTCCTCATCAGCGATTCCGGCGGGTATTCGGTACTGACGGCCTGGGCAGCCGGCAAGCTGTCCGCTTCATCGATGGCCAAGTTCATCGCCGATTACGAGATAGAGGACAAGATACGCAGCCGCACGCTGATTCTCCCCGGCAAGGTTGCCGTGCTCAAGGGCGAGCTTGAAGACAAGCTGCCAGCCTGGGATATAGTCGTCGGCCCCAACGAGGCCATTGAGTTGGTTGGATTCATGCGTGAGCGCGCTTGAATGTATAGGACAGCAGGCAAACAGCAAGGTACCAAGAGAGAAAGGCAGAACATGGCAAAATTCATTATCATCGGAGAAAGGATCCACTGCATCTCGCCAACAATCCGCGAGGCGATGGACACACGCAACCCCGAGCCCATCCTGCAGCGGGCGCGCGAGCAGCTCGACGCGGGCGCACAGTACCTCGACGTCAACATCGGGCCGGCGGAATCAGGCGGCGAGGAACTCATGAAGTGGGCGGTTACCCTGCTGCAGGAGCACTTTGACAACGTGCCGCTCAGTCTTGATACCGTTAACCAGAAGGCCATTGAGGCAGGCATCTCGGTGTATAACCGCAGCAAGGGAAAGCCCATCGTCAACTCTGCCGACGCGGGCGATCGCATCAGGAACATCGATCTTGCGGCCAGCCAGGATGCCATCATCATCGCGCTCTGCAGCAAACAGGGCGTGCCAGCGGATAACGATGAGCGCATGACCTACTGCCAGGAAATGCTCGAGCGCGGCATGGAACATGGCATGGACGCCATGGATATGTGGTTTGACCCGCTCTTCCTCGTCATCAAGGGCATGCAGGAGAAGATGCCCGAGACGCTGGAGGCCATCAGGATGTTCACCGACATGGGCTTTAATACCACCGGAGGCCTCTCCAACATATCAAACGGCATGCCCCGCCACATACGGCCCATCATGGACAGCGCTGTGTTGGCCATGGCCATACAATGCGGCCTTACCAGTGCCATCGTCAACCCCTGCGACCTGCGCCTGATGGAGACTATCAAGAGCTGCGATGTGGTACTCGGCAATAACCTCTACGCCGATTCGTACCTGTAGCAACCCAGAGAAGATATTGAGGAGGAACAAGTATGAGTGCACTGACCGATCTGATCTACACCGGCTCAAACGCTGTGGCCGGGCTTGCCGAGGGGGCAGTACAAGATGCCCTTGCCGCGTACGGAGAGGAGAGGGAGATCGCCTTTCCCGATACGGCCTACTGCTTTCCCACCATCTACGCCGCCATGGGTGTCAAAGTACAGAAACTCGGCGACCTGCCGACCTGCGTAGACGTACTCAAGAGCCTTATAACCAACAGGGACGATCTGGGGGACGCCCTCAACGCCGGCCTGGCTACAGCCGTGGGTGCCGAGATACTCGAAGGGCTCAAGTATCTCAAAGATGAGCCCTATGCAGACGAACCGGGCATTGGCTTTGTGCCCGACAAGATTATCCGCTCGCTCGGCGTGCCGCTGGTCACGGGCGATATCCCCGGCGTCGCGGTGATCCTGGGCACTGCTGACAATGCCAGCACGGTTGCCGATATTGTCAAGGACTATCAGACCAAGGGTATCCTCACCTTTCTCGTGGGTGGCGTCGTCGATCAGGTTATCGATGAAGGTGTCAAGGTAGGGCTGGACTACCGGGTGATACCGCTGGGATACGACATAACCGCGGTCATCCACGTGGTCACTGTTGCCGTGCGTGCCGCGCTCATCTTCGGCGGGCTTGCCCTCGGCGACCTGCAAGGCCTGCTTGCCTACACCAAGGAGCGCCTGCCGGCCTTCGTCGATACCTTTGGAGCGCTTGACGAGGTCGCGGTCTCTGCCGGTGCCGGTGCCATTGCGCTTGGGTTTCCCGTGCTTGCCGACATCGACCTGGGCAGCCTGCAGGTGCCGGGTGCCCTGGAGTCCGAGACAGACCACAGCAAGACCGTGTCGAGGTCCCTCGCGCTCCGCAGCATCAAGGTCAAAGCCAAGGAGCTGCCGATTCCCGTTGCCTTTGCCTCTGCCTTTGAGGGCGACGTCATCCGCAGGAAGGATATGTACTTTGAGGCAAGCTCCACCAGGGATCCAGCCTTTGAGATCGTGCGTATGTGCAACGACGCGGAGGTAGAGGACCACAGCATCATCATTGAGGGCCCGCTGCCCGAGGGGGATGGTTCGCAGCAGATAGCCCTGGCCGTTATCGTTGACGTGGCCGGCGCGAATATGCAGACAGACTTTGAGCCGGTCATCGAGCGACGGATACACCACTGGTACAACTACATGGAAGGCAT
>JAIRZP010000077.1 GCA_031267175.1 Coriobacteriales bacterium
GTAAGCGCACAGGCCTCGGACGGCCATTGAACTTGTTGCCGCCATCCGAGAAGTTCCATGTTCGTTGGCCGAACCTTGGTTTTCTGGCCAAATCCCGCTCCTTGTATACTGAGGTTACTTTTTACACCTCTACTGTCATTCCGAGCGTAGGGGCGTAAGCCCCGAAGTCGAGGACTCTTCGAGTTCGTCAGCACTCGGCCAAACAAATTGGTTGCTTCAAAGCCGAAGATTCCTCGACTACGCTACGCTTCGCTCGGAATGACAGTAGGGGGTGTGTAACATACCGGGCCCTGCTTACGTATACGATGGACGTTATTCTACCGCATACTGCTGTTGAGGGGTACAATAGAAGATAATCAAGTGTATCCGTATACCCCATCAGAAGGAGGAACCGTTTCGTGCGTTGGAAACTGAAGCCATTCCCTGCGGCCCAGGCCGCTGAACTCACCAAGGAGCTCGGGCTCTACAGCATCGTTGCGGGAGTCCTGGCCGCACGCGGCCTGGGCACGGTCGAAGAGGCCCGCCGATTCATCAACCCTTCGCTTGCAAGCGATTGGACGAACCCGGCAGACATTGCCGATATGGACGTGATAGCGCTGCGCCTGAAAGAGGCGGTGCTTGCCCACCAGAATATCTGCATCTTTGGCGACTACGACGTGGACGGCATAACCGCCTCTGCCATCATGGCCAATGTGCTCACGGCCCTGGGTTCGCGCCCCCAGGTGGTACTTCCCCTCAGGCGGGGGGAGGGCTACGGTCTCTCCGACGCGGTTCTCGAACGTATCTATGCGATAAAGCCCGATGTGTTGCTCACTGTGGACTGTGGGGTCTCCGGCGCACACGAGGTGGCCCAGCTGCGACAGCACGGTATCGAGGTTCTGATTACCGACCACCACGAGGCCTCCGGTATGCTGCCTGTGGATGTGCCGATTGCCGACCCCAAGCTCAATGAGGACAATCCTGCGGCCATACTCGCGGGGGCGGGTGTGGCGCTCAAGCTCGCTACCCTGTTGGGTGCCCACTTTGACCAGCCGGAACTCTGGAAGACGCAGCTGGATCTGGCGGCACTCGGCACCATAGCCGATTGCATGCCTCTCACCGGCGAGAACCGCTCACTCGTCCGAGCGGGCATCCGGATGATACACTCGCAGCCCCGTCCGGGGATTATCGCCGCCCACGATGTCTCGGGCCAGAATGTCGCAGCGCTGTCTTCGGAGGCGCTGTCGTACGGGCTGATACCACGGCTGAACGCGGCGGGTCGGATAAGCGACCCCCTGATTGCCTTTGACCTGCTCAGCACCCAGAACCCATCGAGGGCCAGAGATCTGGCTTCAAAGCTTGAGGCGCTCAACAAAGAGCGCAAAGACCTGGAGAGCGCCTTATTCGCCGAGGCAGTCGAGCAGATTGAGCCCTTTTCCGCCGAGAGCCGGGTATTGATAGTAGGAGGGGAGTGCTGGCACGACGGCGTCAAGGGCATCGTTGCCGGCCGTCTCGCCCGCCACTACGGCGTACCCGCCCTCGTATTCTCCTTTGAGGACGGGCTTGCCATCGGCTCCGGCAGGACGGTGGGCAGTATCGACCTCCACGCGGCTGTGAGCGAGTTGAGTGATATGTTCGTACGCTTTGGGGGACACAAGGCTGCCGTTGGCCTGACCGTCGAGCGGGATCGCGTGAGCGAGTTTGCTGCACGGCTTGATGCCATCATGCAGCAGATACCGTCCGAGCAGTTTGATGCCGCCGACGAGATCGATTGCCAGATAGGCCTTGAGCAGTTGAGCCTTGCGGCCATTGACGAGCTGAGCATTCTGGAGCCCTATGGGAGCGAGAACCCCGAACCCAAGTTCCTGAGCCGTGACCTGCTGCTTAAATCTACTCGCTTCGTGGGTGTGGGAGAGCAGCATATCGCGCTCGCGGTCTCGGACGGCGTGCGCGAATTGCAGGCCATCTGGTTCAACGCGCCGTATCGCAGGCTGGAGGACCTGCCTGCCCGGGCCGATCTTGTCTATCGGGTGCGTGTAGACGAGTGGAAGGGGAGGCGCACGAAAAAGCTCTACCTTGTGGATGCTCTCACCGATACTACGCCGCTCAAGGCGACAGGGGAGGGAGCTGTGGGCGAGACAGGCAGGCTTGATGCGTCTGTGTCCACTTCGCCCGATCAGCAGCTTGCCTCTGCTCTCCAGGGCAACGCGGTCACGCTCAGGGCGGCGCAGGCCAAGTGCCTGGAGACCCTTGCGCGGCGTCAGTCCACCCTGGCAATCATGGCTACCGGGAGGGGCAAGTCGCTGATCTTTCATACTCATGCGGCAAAACTCGCGCAGCGGCAGCAGGGCCCGAGCCTCTTCATCTATCCCCTGCGCTCCCTCATCAGCGATCAGGAGTACTTCTTAACGGGTGCCCTGGGCAGATTGGGACTTGCCTGCGCCAGCCTTACCGGCTCCACGGCCGGTCCAGAGCGGGAACGCATTGTGCAGGGAGTGGTCGAGGGCAGCATCAACGTGGTGCTCTCAACGCCGGAGTTCGTGTTGGCCAACGCCTCCCGCTACGGGTTCTGGCGCGATTTTGCCTTCATCGTAATCGACGAGGCGCACCATATCGCCACGTCGGGCGAGCGGTTCAGGCCGGGCTACACTCAACTTGAGCGCCTGCGTTCGCTCGCACCGGGGGCGGTGTTCCTCGGACTTTCGGCCACCTCTGACAAGGCAACGACGGACGCCATTGCACAGAGCCTGAGCATTGATCAGATCGTGGTAGACACCAGCAGGCGGCCCAACCTCACCCTGGTAGATAAGCGGGATATCCCCGACCGGGAGGCCTATCTCGCCCGTGTCGTGGCACAGGGCAGCAAGTCGCTCGTGTACGCATCCTCACGCGCAACCACCATCAAACTCTGCAAGGCGCTGAGAAAGGAGCTCCGCGAGCAGGCCGAGCGCATCGCCTTCTACAATGCCGCCTTGACGGCCGAGGACCGCCGCGCGGTGGAGACTGCGTTCAGAGACGGAAGCCTCAGCTGTCTTGTTGCTACCTCGGCCTTTGGCGAGGGCGTCAACATCCCCGATGTGCGCGATGTTGTACTCTACGACCTACCCTACAGCATCATCGACTTCAACCAGATGGCGGGCCGGGCCGGTCGCGACGGGCAGGAGTCCTTTGTCCACGTGCTGGCGCAGTCCTCCGACGCGGCGTGGATAGCAGAGCATCTGAAAGGAGAGGCCGAGGAGGCAGAAGGCAGCGTGCCAGCGGAAGCGGACGAATGTGCAGAAGACGAACGCCAGGCGGCGGTCCGGCATCTGGAACTGTTTGCAGATTGGTTATTCAAGACGGGCCCGGATGGGCTATCATCAGTTATTCAAAGACCGTTGACACCATTGGATGAATTGAGGATACAGGGAGCAGAGGAGCAGGACGAGATTTGAAGGGCCAGCATACAAAAGACCAGAAAGACCCTGTGCCTGAGAACGGCGCTGGTGCCCTGCGTGTTTCTCTCTCCACGGCAGAGGAGTTGAACCAGGCCGACTTTGCCATGGCTCTGGACACAGCGTCCTCCTACCTCGGTGAGCCGGAACTCGCGCAGCTCAGGCGGGCCTTTGCCTATGCGGAAGAGGCGCACCACGGACAGACCCGCAAGACCGGCGAGGCATTCATCAACCATCCCGTGCAGGTAACGCTCATCCTCGCGGAGCTTCGTATGGACGTGGATACGCTCACCGCGGCCATACTGCACGATACGGTTGAGGACTCCTCTCGCTCACTCAAAGACATAGAACGGGAGTTTTCTCCCGATGTCATGGTGCTCGTAGACGGGGTTACCAAGATAACCCGGCTCGAGATAGAGACCCTCGGCGAGCAGCAGGCAAAGAACCTGCGCAAGATGCTGGTTGCGATGAGCCGCGACATCCGCGTCATCGTCATCAAGCTCGCGGACCGCCTCCACAACATGCGTACGCTGCAGGCACTGCGCGAGGATCGGCGCATCTTCAAGGCACGCGAGACGATGGAGATCTACGCGCCCCTGGCCCACCGGCTCGGCATCAATTCCATCAAGTGGGAGCTGGAGGATCTCAGCTTCTACTATCTTGACCCGGTGCGGTTCAGCCAGATACAGCGTATGGTCTCCGAATCGCGCGATGCGCGTGAGCAGTACCTGCAGAGCACCATAGCCCTGTTGGAGGGCGAGCTCAAGAACAGCGCCATCAATGCGCGCATCACCGGACGGCCCAAGCACCTCTACTCCATCTATCAGAAGATGGCCGAGAAGGGCAAGGACTTCTCCGACATCTACGACCTCATCGCGCTCCGCGTTATCGTGGACACGGTGGCCGAATGCTACTCGTGCCTCGGAGCCGTGCATACGCTCTGGAGCCCGATGCCCGGCCGCTTCAAGGACTATATCGCCATGCCCAAGTTCAATATGTATCAGAGCCTGCATACGACGGTCATCGGTCCGGCAACGCGGCCGCTGGAAATACAGATACGCACCAAGGAGATGCACCGCATCAACGAGTACGGCGTGGCCGCGCATTGGCGCTACAAGGACAGCTCCGACAACTACGACGCCATCTCCGACGAGCAGCTCATGTGGCTCCATCAGATGCTCGACTGGGCCGACGACACCACCGATCCCAGTGAATTCCTCGACGCGCTGAGGCTCGACCTTGACTATACCGAGGTCTTTGTCTTTACGCCAAGCGGTGAGGTTGTCACGCTGCGGGCCGGCTCCACGCCCATAGACTTTGCCTATGCCATCCATACCGAGGTGGGCAACCAGTGCATCGGTGCCAAGGTCAACGGTGCCATCGTGCCGCTCAGCTACGAGTTGCAGACAGGCGACCGCGTCGAGGTGCTCACGCAGAAGGGCTCCGGCCCCTCACGCGACTGGCTGTCCATCGTCAAGACACCGTCTGCCCGGCAGAAGATACGCAGCTACTTCTCCAAAGTAACCCGCTCAGACGACATCATCAAGGGCCGCGAGCTCCTGGCACGCGAGATGCGCAAGCACGGCCTCGGCCTCAGTTCGCAGCGCTCCACGCGCGCCATCGCCAAGGTCTGCGAAGAGCTGGGCGTTACCGACGGCGATGAGCTGCTGGCACAGATAGGCTCCGGCAAGACCAGCCAGCGCATGATAGCCAACAAGCTCCTGAAGATTCTCGTCAAGCCGGAACAGGGCCCCGAACTCTGGCCGGATGTCACGACCATCGCCGGTCTGGACAAGACGACCCAGGCCGCTCTCACACCCAAGCGCAGGCAGGATAAAAAGGCCCAGAGCGGGGTGCTGGTCAAGGGGCTGGAGGACGTGCTCGTGCGGCTTGCGCAGTGCTGCAACCCGGTGCCGGGAGACGACATCATCGGCTTTGTAACCCGCGGCCGGGGAGTCAGCGTGCACCGCGCAAACTGTCCCAATACCCAAAGCCTCTCCCAGCAGCCGGAGCGCATCATAGAGGTGAGCTGGCAGCAGGAAGCCAAGCAGGAGAACACCTTTAATGTGGAGGTGTTTGTTGAGGCCATAGACCGGCTCAGGCTCCTGCAGGACGTTATCATCGCCCTGGCAAACAACGGCGTCAACGTGCTGGGCTCGTCGTCGGTAACCCACCCCGACGGCATCGTAGAGATGAGTTTTCTCTTTGAGGTGAGCAGCACGCAGCAGATTCATACGATATTGGAGCACCTGAGCAGTGTTGACGGCGTCATTGATGCCCAGCGGAGCCTGCCGGGACAGGTCGTCAAAAAACATAAGGAGAAGAAGAGCTGATGCACATCGAGACCGTGCCGGTTAAAATCGCCGGAGACCCTAGGTTCACCACCAACTGTTATCTCGTCGCGCCCTCGCCGGAGAGCGGCTGCGTCGTGGTCATCGACCCCGGGGACGAGCCGGAGCGCATCCTGCAACAGGTGGGCCCGCGAACGCTCAGTGCCATCATCATCACGCATGGACACTACGACCACATAGGCGGCGTGGCGCGATTGGCAGAGGCGCGTGACGTGGATATCTACATCCATGAGGACGACGCGTCGTGGATAGAAGAGGGCTTTGAGGCCATCCGCGGAGGCTATGCCGCCTTTGCCCGGCGCATGAACCGCATACGAAAGGGCAGCTCCAAGGCCGGCGAGACTTTGGACAGCCAGGCGGAGGGCAACGTGGCCCCCCTCCTTGACGCTGAGGCTCCCCATGCAAATTTTGTCCTCGTGGACGGCGATGTGATAGACGCCTGCGGTCTGAGCCTCCGCGTACTCCACACGCCCGGGCATACTCCCGGCTCAATCTGCCTGTACAGCGCGGAGGATGGCGTCCTCTTCAGCGGCGATACGCTCTTCTGTGGCACCTGTGGCCGAACCGATTTTGCCGGCGGCAGTGCCTACGATATGCACAACAGTTTGGCACGGCTGGCCCAGCTGCCGCCGGAAACCGTCGTCTATCCCGGGCACGATGCCACCACCACCATTGGCTCTGAGCTCCACCGGGGCTTGAGTGAGTATTAAGATGCTGTATCGCAACCAGAGACCGCCGCAGGTATCGGCACAACCCGCAGGTACCAGCGTACCCCATAGGGAGGCAGAATGTTTATAGCAGTTGTCCAGTTTAACCCCAAGGTCGGTGCCCTGAGGGAGAATTGTGAGCGAGCCCTTGCCATGATTGACGAGCTGGCTACCCTGGCCTATCCACCCGATCTCGTGGTGTTTCCGGCCTTTGCGCTGTCCGGTGCGGAGCTGGGCGGCCTCGTAGCCCATAATGCCTTCGCCGCCGAGGCCTTGGATGTAGCCCGGAGCTTTATACAAAAGGCGTCGCTGCCTACCTTGATAGGCACGGTGCTGCCCCGTCCGGCTCTGGCAGGCACGCGCTTCGTCTGCGAGGAGGAAGTGATCTTCGCCAGCGGTGGAAAGGGCAATACTCTCGGTTTTCTGGATATGTACACCACCACAGAGATGCAGGAATACGTGGAAAGCATCCAGATAAAACTGCATGGCCTTACGCTCTCCGTGGTTCTCGATGACTTCATCGACCCCAGTGCCCACTACAGCGACTCCGACGCCATCATCTCTCTCATCGCCCGCCCCTATCAGGAGACCAACGGGCTGCTCACCTCATCGAGCCAGATCGACAGCCTGCGTACGGACGCGCTCTCCAACAGGGCCTGGGTTGTCGTGGCGAGCCTCTGCGGCGGCGAGGACTCCTTTGTGTATGAGGGGGCCAGCCTCGTCATGGCACCGGACGGCTCTGTGGTGGATTCGGCCCCTCCCTTTGAGGAATATGTCTTTACGGCCAACCTCACCAAACATGATGAGAGCCCCGACGCTGCCTCCACCGGGGAAGCCCAGGGCGCGCGCTCGGGAGCGAGAGGCAAAAAGGGCAGGCCCAACCTGCCCGAGGCCCGTAAACAGGACAGGAAGCGGATCCTGCCCCTGTTGCCCTATGAGGCCACCTGGCGTGCCCTGGAAGCGGGGGTGCGCGATTATGTGCGAAAGAATGGCTTTACAGACGTCGTCCTCGGCATCTCAGGGGGCATCGATTCCGCTGTGGTGGCTACTTTGGCAGCCGACGCGCTCGGTGCGGAGCACGTGCACGGCGTACTCATGCCGTCTCCGTATTCCTCCGAGGGGTCTGTTGCCGACGCAGAGGCGCTGGCTGCTCACCTGGGGCTCAAGACGGTGGTGTTTCCCATTACGAGCCCCTTCCAGAACTTTCTTGCGGAGTCAGAAGCCATCCTCGGCACACAGGGCTCCGACACGGCACTGCAGAACCTGCAGGCCCGTATCCGGACGGTCATCCTCATGCACCTCTCCAATAGCTATGGTTGGCTGCTTCTCAACACCGGAAACAAGTCGGAGGCCGCCATGGGCTACTCCACCCTGTACGGCGACACGGCCGGCGCCCTGGCTCCCCTTGGTGCCGTGTACAAGACCGATGTGTACGGTCTGGCCAACTGGCGGAACAGCCGCACGCTCGCCATACCCCAGGCGATTCTCAACAAGGAGCCCTCTGCGGAGCTCTACCCCGGGCAGAAGGACACCGACAGGCTCCCGCCCTATGACACGCTTGACCAGATACTCCGCCTGCATCTTGAGGAGAACCTCGGCGTGGACGAAATACTCGAGTTTTTCAGCAGTTATCCCATAGAGACCAATATCGACACCAATTTGGTCCTTGAGGTGCTGCACGAGGTGAGCCATGCCGAGTTCAAGCGGCGGCAGGAGCCCATGGCCTTTCAGTTTGACGGCGTCAACCTCAACGAACACCGTGTGTGGCCCGTGACCAATGGCTTTGAGGACCACAGCAGAGACATCATCGCCCCGACCGAAATCATCAACTACCTGAGCATGATGTATCGAGAGGTAAACCCTGGTGGCCGCTCCGGTGGCCTCAACTTCCTGGATAATTGATGGAACATCGCTCAGAGCGCTTTAAACAAATAGCCTCGACCGGCATACTGCTCGGTGCCGCCCTGGTGTGGGGCATGTGCTTTGTCGCGCAACGCTCCAGCATGGAACACGTAGGGCCCTTTCTGTTCAATGGCCTGAGAGAGGTTCTGGGAGCGGCGGCCCTTTCGGTGGTGCTGCTCGTGGTCTGGCTGGTTGCGCGCTCCCGGGAGGGGCGAAAAGACCGTGACCGTCTCCCGTTGCCGTCCTCCGCGGCAACGGGCAGGTACCTGCTTCTCTCGGGGGTGCTCTGTGGCATAGCCCTCTACCTTGCGTCTAATTTTCAACAGGTGGGTATGGTGCAGGTCACCGCCTCCAAGGCCGCCTTCATCACGACCCTCTACATTGTACTGGTGCCCATACTCGGCCTGCTGCTCAGACACAGGACCCATTGGAATACCTGGGTAAGCGTGGGCATTGCGCTCGTGGGGCTCTACCTCCTCTGTATCAGCGACTCGCTCACCGTGGAACTCGGCGATGCCATAGTGCTGGCCAGTGCGCTGTTCTGGGCTGTCCATATCCTCGCCGTGGGGCATTTTGCCCCACGCCTCTCCCTCACCCAGCTCTTTGGGCTGTGTGTCATACAGTTTGCCTTTGCCGGCGTGCTGTCGCTCATGACCGCGCCGTTTGTGGACCACCTTATCGTGCCCGCAGCCATGAGCCTGCAGGCCCTCGGCATCGTGGCCCCGGAGCTCCTGTATGCCGGCATCCTCTCCACGGCAGGGGGCTTTACCCTGGCAGCGATAGGGCAGCGCTATGCCAGGCCAACGCCGGCAGCCCTCGTCATGAGCACCGAGAGCGTCTTTGGGCTTTTGGGAGGCGTGGTCCTGCTGGGGGAGACCCTCACGCTCCAGGAGGGCACCGGATGCGTCCTGATGCTGGCGGCCATAGTCCTCACCCAACTGAGTTTTGGTAAGAAGGCGCGAGGCCATCCGCCTGTTCCGCCCGGAGGAAGCGACCATCCTATGGTAAAATCATCGCTTGATGCAGGGGGACGGGGCTACTGTCCCACGCACCCCAGTGGGACAGTAGCCCC
>JAIRZP010000095.1 GCA_031267175.1 Coriobacteriales bacterium
GAAAAGCTCGTCATATCAGAGAACACGGTGAGGACCCACTCGCGGCATATCTATACCAAGCTCGACATCCACAAACGGCAGGAGCTGCTCGATCTGCTCGAAAGCATGGATCCGGGCGAGGGGCAGCAGGAGTACCGGCCCCAGGGCTGACCGGCAGGCAATCGCACGCGAGCCTGGCCTCACACGAACATTCGGCAGAATTCCCTTTGCCAGGGGGGCAGAGGGAGAGAGACAGACAGACTGACAGACTGACAGACGACCACTGAGGAGTATGATGAACGAAAAGTTGCAACAGGAAGGTTTCAGAGACGAGCTTGTTTTTATCGGAGAGACACTCGGTCCGTTTTATCTGGAGGATCCAGCCAAAGGTAAGGCTGGGGCTGCCTTTGAAGCCATGAGGGAGTTGGACGCTGCCCAGGCGGCGTCTGACTGGCCCTTTGTTGAGGCGTCTGTAGCGCTGCCGCTTCTCAAAGCAATGCAGGAGGGGCTCGAAGACGGCATTGACGCAGAAGCGCTGGTGTGGGAGTACCGGCGGCTCTTCATAGGGCCTGCGATCAAGCCAGCGCCTCCCTGGGGCTCGGTGTATACCGACAGAGACGGTGTGGTATTCGGCCACAGCACGCTCGAGCTCCGCTCGTGGATGAGGCAAAACGGCATCGCACGCCTTGGGAGTGACACGACGCCGGAAGACCATATCGGCCTCCTGCTCCTCTTAATGGCGTGGTTGGCGGAGAACAGGCCCGAGCTGCTCGAAGACTTCTTTCGCCTGCATCTGCTCACCTGGTCCTCGCACTTTCTCGAACAGCTGGCCGCCGCTACCGAGCACCCCTTTTACCGAGGCCTGGCAGGCCTCACCCAGGTAAGCCTTGAGGGTATACAGACAGCGCTGCACATACGAGTGGAGTACCCTCGGTTTTACCGTTAATACTGCTCAAGACTGCCAGGCAGCGATTGAGGCACAACAAAAGAATCTCAGATTGCAAACAAACCTCAACCCTGGAGGAGCTATTGGTTTTTTTCAATATCCATGCCCAGTATGCAGGAGCTATATAAGAACTCCTTGAGCCCAGTGGGGTTTCCTGTTTCGTAGTAATCGCTCAGCAAGGTGTTGAAGTCAAGCAGTGCCCGGTCGGATACCAGCAGGATTCCTGCTCCGGACTCTATGAGAATCTTGTTTGCGGCCAACAGGGCGGTACGTTTATTGCCGTCCCAGAAAAGCTGCGTACGCGTTATCCAGGCAAAGAGGTTGAGGGAAGTCTCCGTGCTTGAGAGCGGGGTTGCCAGGAGTTCGGAAAGTTCGCGTGCAACAGTGGTGGCAACAGGGACGGGGGGCACGTAGGCAACGCCGCTGATTCCAATCGTTCCGTCTCTGAGCTTTCCCCAGGCAAGCGCCTCGCGATAGGCCACACGTTCCTGCAGTTGACAGAGATACGCAAGAGTCAATGGATCGTCAAGATGCGCGAGCAGGTAGTTCCACGCATCGCGCAGGTTGAGTATCGCTTGGATATCGTCAAGCTCCACACCGGCAACATTGACGCCGTCAATAATAGTCTGTGTCTGAGGAAAGGTGACATTGCGGTTTTCCATGCGCATACCACTGTAGATGCTCTCGACTCCCCGCTTCCTGGCAAGGAATACGTTCTCTTCTCTGCTGAGATGGTATCTGTCTTGCATGAACTGCTCCTCTCAAGAAATAGTATACCACTCGATAACCACTACTATTGTGTCAGTGGCTCGCTCGACTTACTTTGCCCCAGACAGAAACCTCTGGGAAGAATCGGCCTGCGCTTCAAGGCAGTAAGGGACAAAGCCTTTAAAGCTGCGTGCAGGAACGTAGTGAATCAGACAGTGTATAATCTTTCTGCGACACATACAAAGGAGGTGCGCCGTGTGCGATGACAAACAG
This sequence comes from Coriobacteriales bacterium, assembly GCA_031267175.1. Taxonomy (GTDB): domain Bacteria; phylum Actinomycetota; class Coriobacteriia; order Coriobacteriales; family UBA8131; genus WQXH01. Next base: position 1,907 of record JAIRZP010000095.1, read on the forward strand.
CTAAGCGAGATCATGACTTGCGTTATCAAATACTCTGAACAGGAGTTTGGAGACAGCCTGAAAGATGTGGTTCTCTTTGGGTCGTATGCGCGTGGTGACTTTGACGATGAGTCTGATGTCGACATAATGATTCTCGTCGATAGGAGTCAGATGGAACTCAAACATTTGCAGACAGCGTTTTCCAGCCTGAGCACCGATATCGATCTTGCCTATGACGTTGTTTCTTCGCTGCATCTTCAGGATTATCGCCTGTTTCAAGACTGGAAGGAAGCATTACCGTTTTATCGCGAGGTTGTATGCGATGGAGTGAGTGCCTATGTCTGAGAACAGGGAGAAAGCACTTGCTCACTACCGAATTGAACGAGCGCAGGAGCTTATCGAGGTTTCTGAGCGTCTTCTTGAGGAAGGGTACCTGAAAGACAGTATCAACCGTTCATACTATGCCATATTCGATACACTGAGAGCGCAGCTGGCACTTGAAGGCTTTGATTCAAAGAAACACTCGGGGATAATCGCCGAGTTTCAAAAGCTATACATCAAGACCGGTGTGTATCCCAAGGAGTTTTCTGATTACATCAAATCTGCTTTTGAAATCCGCAGTAGAAGCGACTACGACGATATGTATATCGCCACCAGGATTGAAGCAGAAACACAGATTGAACATGCAAAAGCCCTTGTCGCAGCCATAGAGATACATCTCTGACCAGAGAGTCTGTTTCTATAAAGCCGTCTGTTCACTTCAGGGCTGGCGGACGGCATTGCGTGAAAGCGACAGCGCAAAGAGGATGGCGTTACCCGGCGCTGCCCGCATCAAAGGCCAGCAGCTTTTGATAGAAGGCGCTGCTGTGTGCGAGTTCTGCCGGGGAGCCGCTGAGTTTCAGGCTCCCGTCCTCCAGGAAGATGACCCGATCCAGGGAGGCAACCCCCTGCAGGTGGTGTGTGATGAGGATGACGGTCTTGTCGCGCAGGGTCTGGGCAATGGTGTCGAGCAGCCGTTGTTCGGACGCGGGATCCAGGCCTACGGTCGGTTCGTCGAGGAGTATCAGCGGAACCTTGCTGAGCAGCACCCGGGCCAGCGCGATGCGGTGGTGCTCACCGCCCGAGAAACGGAGGCCAGCCTCATCCACGAGGGTGTCGAGCCCCGCGGGCAGACGTCTGGCCAGCGTCCCGAGGCCGACGCGTTCAAGGACCTCCCACAGTTCCTCGTCGGACGCCTGCTGGTTTCCTATGCGGAGGTTCTCGGCGAGGGTCGCGTTGAAGAGGTAGGACTGCTGCTGCACCACGCCAATATAATCGGTAATCTCGTCTCCCAGCTCGCAGGTGGCAACGCCGCCCAGTTCTACGGTGCCTTTGACGGGGGAGAGATCCCCGCGGATCAGGGCGGCCAGCGTACTCTTCCCTGAGCCGCTGCGACCGAGCAGCGCGAGCTTCTCACCCGGTTCAAGCGTAAGGTCAATGTCCTGTAGCACGTAGCGCGATGTGGCGGAATACCGAAAGGCGAGCCCTTTGATAGCAAGCGTGAGAGGTGGCTCGGGCCTCTCCGCTGAACCGCGGCTTTCTTCCTCCTCATCCGGCAGCTCACCCAGGCGGTCGATGGAATCGCGGTAGGAGTTCATCTCGATGGCGGCCTTGGGGAGGGGGGCAAACACCTCGATAAGCGGAAAGAATCCCAGCACAAAGGCGGCAATCCAGTTAGACGCTCCGCCGTACGAGCCGCCAAACAGAAGCGCAGCCCACGCGAGAAGCGCCACCACGATTGCGGCATACAAAGCCTGGAGCAGGAGGTCCCGATTGCGAGACGTGCGATGGAGCTTTGCGTCAACGGCGCGCAGGGCATCCTCCGACGCCCGGTAGGTCTGCGTGTACTCATCGCTGCGCCCTGCGATAATCCAGTCTGCAACGCCCAGGACATTGTCGGTGAGCTGTTCATACAGCTGATTCTTCATGGCCTTGCGACGCGCCTGCCGAGCCCCCTGCCTCAGCGCCGACACCAAGGGCACCAGCAGCACGATAACACTCAGCATAAACAGCATGGCCAGGGCAAACCACAGCGAGAAAAAGCCCAGGCACACCACAAGCAACAGGGTCAGCACCCAGGCGATGATGAGGGGAAAGATGCTGCGCAGGTAGAGGTTCTGGATATGGCCGATGTCCTCTGCCAGCAGACCCAGGACATCGCCGGTTCTGAAGCGCTGTTTGAAGAAGATGGCATCGCGCTCCAGGGCGTTATAGAGCTTGAGGCGCAGGCTTGAGGTCATACGGAGGATCCAACTATGGCTCACGAGGCGCTCGGCGTACTGCAGGATGGGCTTGCCCACGCCGAAGATCCTGACCAGGGCAACGGGCACAAATATCGCGACGATGTTGCCCGGTGCCTCGGCGGCCCGGCTGATAAGGTAGCCCGAGTTGAACATGAGCGCACAGGCAAACACGTAGGTCAGCACACCGAGAAGGAGGGCGAGGATGAGCGCCCCGCGATACTGCTTGAAGAAGGGCCGTATCCAGCGGTCGCCCCGGCGGGCCGTCTTTTTTGCAGCGGCCTGGCCTCTTTCTGTCTTGGGGACTGCGGCCTGGCCGTATTCTGTCCTGGGGCTTGCCGCCCGTCGGTGATCCGCCGTGGCAGCTGCCTGCCCCTTCAGGCTTACGTTTCTATCAGACCGTGCACTCATGCCGCACCCCCCTCCAGCTGCCTGACCAGCGAGGTGAAGTACCCGCCCCGCGCACGGAGTTCCTCAAAGGTGCCGCTCTCAACGATCGTGCCGCCGTCCAGCACCCAGATGAGATCCATGTTTTGCATCCAATGCAGGCGATGGGTGGCAAAGAACACCAACTTCTCCTGCGTGAGCGCGAGCATCCTTTGCTTCAACTCCAGTTCTGTCTCTATGTCGAGGTGGGCCGTGGGCTCGTCAAAGAGCAGTATCCGCCGCCTGGTGTCGAGGCACACGCGCGCGAGTGCCACGCGCTGGGCCTGGCCACCGCTGAGCGCGCGCGCGCCTTCCCCGATCCTGGTATCGAGACCCTGGGGCAGTTCTGCAATCAAATCCTCCAGGTCCACCACGGCTACGGCCTGTTGAACCTCCGCATCGCTTGCCTCAGGATGGTAAAAGACGAGGTTCTCGCGAAGTGTGGCATGAAAGATATACGGGTTTTGGGGGAGCAGGGCAATCTGTTCCTGCCAATCAGGGCGCTTTAAGCTGCAAACCGGCGCGCCGTTTACGTGGAGGATGCCTGCGCTGGGCTCAGAAAAGCCAGCCAGCAGATTTATCAGGGTACTCTTGCCAGCTCCGCTCGCGCCGATTATCCCGACTTTGGTAAAGCCACTCACCTCAAAGGAGACCGCGTGCAAGGCCTCAAATATCTCGTGTGCTCCATCGTAGGTAAAGCCAAGATTACGCGCCGTAAGCTCTGCGTCGTTACTCCAGAGCGGCAGCACTCTCGTTGCGTCGCCTGCCTTGCCCGGTTCGCCTGCCCTCTCCCTCTTGGCTGCTCTCTGTGTTTCGTCTACCGTGTCATCCTCGCCAGCCCTTTTTGCCTCGTCTTCTCTCTCTGCCTTGCATGCTCTCTCTTCCCTGCCTGTTTCCTCGGCCGCCCCTGCCTTCTCCTGCCTTGCGCCTGCTATCATTGTCTGTATTGAGACC
>JAIRZP010000146.1 GCA_031267175.1 Coriobacteriales bacterium
GTTGGTGCCGCCACCCTGTGCATGCTCAAAGGCACCGGAGGCGAGCTGATAAGCAATGAAAGCATCGTAGATGGTTTTGCCGTCCTTGACAAAGCGCGCGTCATCGAGCCCTATGCCCAGCGCGTTGAGCGCGACTATGACCTGGGCACAACTTTCGGAGTTGGTAGTGCCCCACGATGAGAAGCCGCCTCCTGCCTGTTGCAGGGCCGAGAGTGCCGCAAGTGCGCCGTCTACGGCCGCGTCAAGTGCGGCGTTGCCGGTGTGGTAGTAGGGGGCAAGTGCCTGGAGCGCCATGGCGGTAACATCCGGGTCGGCAGCACCGGATCCCAGGAGGCTCCAACCGCCTGCGGGGAGTGCACCCGCAAGAATGGCAGCTTGGTAGTGAGCCCTGTCGGACAGGGTGCCATATCCCTGAGAGTCCAGTGCGAGCAACGCGAAGATAGGCCCGTTAATGCCCTGGGCGGCTACCTTCTCGCGCTCCTGGAGATAGGAGGTGAGGTCAAAGCCCGCAAAGTTCCGGGCGTCCACTCCCAGTGAACTCAGTGCGAGTATCACCCGGGAATAGTCGGTGTAGCGGTCGAACCTGCCGTTAACGGACACGGTGTAGGAGGCCAGATGCTCCAGATAGGCCGTGCGTATGTCCGGGTTCATCTGACCTGCTCTCGCAAGCCCGAAGACCACCCATTCTGCGCCGTAGCCATAGGCGTCGATGCTTGTGGCCTGCCTCTCGTAGGCGAGGGTCTTATCCAGGGCAGCCTGTACCGCGGCAGGTGAGGGCAGCACCGGCGTGCCTCCCACAAGTTCGGACACGCTCACCGAGATACGGACTGTCTTGGTGACCTCCCCTTCTGCATAGCTGAGCGTGATAAAGTGCTTGCCTGGTGTATCGAGCGCGGTGCCGTCTGCAATATCAGAGGTCCAGCCTGTGAGAGCAGCGGAGCTGCCGTCGCTGTAGTGGGCGATGAGCACGAGGCCGGCAAGATCAAGGGCCTCGCCTCGTGTATAGCTGGTGCGGTAGAGACCAGAGACCGCAATCGACACCAGGATGCGCTCACCGGGCTCGGGCACGGTGGGGGTTTCGATGGTCTCTAGGGCCAGAAGGGCGGCAAGGGAGGAGACAATCGCCTCTGGCGTGGCGGCCAGGTCCTGTAAGACGGCAAGGGCATCCGTGTAGGCTGAGCCGTAGAAGCTCTCTTTGCCGTCAAAGTTGATGCCAGCCATCTTCTGTATGAGGGCATCCTTACTTGCCAGTGTGCTTTCTCCCAGCGGTGCCTGTGCGGAGCCCCCGACATCTCCCGGCGTGCAGGTGTACTGCCAACGCACGACATCGCCGTCTGCGAGTGCCCGTGCACCCGCGCCGGTGCCGATGAAGGAGTTGTTGACGGTTATCATCCAGCCGGACAAGTCCCCCTCGTCAAACTCGCTGAGGTAGCCCGGGTAGTGGGGCGAGCCCTCAACTGACGGATTGCCCTGGTAGCTTTCCAGCCCTACTGAGCGCAGGTAAAAGTCGTCGCGGTCTGCCTTACCGTCGTAGCGGCTGTTTACGCCGGTGGCCTCAAGCAGCGCCATGAGGGCCTCTGCGGCCGTGCTTCCCTCATCAAGTTCAAGCAGGGCGGGCTCAATAATGAAGTTGCCGTCCAGGCTGAGTTTCTCGACGCTTATCGAGGCGTGTATCCTGTCCGCAGGCGCGGTATAGGCGCTGGCCAGAATCGTGCCAGTGCGGCTTAAAGTGGCCGTGGCAAGCGTCTCTCCTGCACCAGCGCTCAGGGTGAGCGTAGCGGCAAAGGAGCCGTTGATGCCGGAGGGGTTGCCTGCCGTGCCCGCGACAGCGGAGTTAACGTTGACCGAGACGGTCGTGCCCACACCGTCAAGGGCGAGCGCCTCAACCTCTGCCTGTATCCAGGCAAGGACGGTGTTGGCGTCGTTGGCGGTGGCCTGGGAGACCTGGGCGAGGCTCGCGAGGTTCGCGAGCAGCTCGGTCGCGGCCTGAACCCGGGCGAGGTTCTCCGCATTGGGTGCAGGCGCGGGGTTGACCGTGAGCACAAAGGTAGTGGTCTGCGTGACGCCGCCCTGGGTGTACGTCACCGTAACGGTGATGTCGCCGGCCTGGCTGAGGACGCTGCCCTTTGCGAGCTCCTGGAGGAACTCCCCTGCACCGGTGCTGAGCGTAAAGACATCACCAGCAAGCACAGCCGTGCTGCTGTCGCTGAAGTGGGCTTGCACGACAAGGCCCGCAGGGTCAAACTCCTCCCCTGCCGTGTAGCTTGCCTTCGCTGGCGGCGAGGTAAGGGAGAGACTCGTGAGGATTACCGGGTCAGGGTCAGTGCCGGGATCGGTGGTGTTAAAGGCATCGGCCATGGCGTAGAGCGGGGACTTGCCCTGGAGCAGACGGTCATAGGCTACAAGCGCGTAGGCCGCCTGTTCGGTAGACATCTGGGACTCTGTCGCGTTGCCCGCCGTGCCAAACCAGGCGCCTTCCCCGTTATAGTTCAGGAGCAGTGCCGTTACGGGGTTCTGCCCGCCGGTCGTCTCCCAGCTGGTAGGATTGACGCCTAGCGCACTGAGCGCCACGATGACCTGAGCGGTGCTCTCGGTGCTCGGGGGATCAGCAGCGTTGTACGCAAAGCCGCCGCCCGGCAGCTGGATCCCTCGCAAGACGGCAAGCGCGCTATCGACCGCTCCACGCACGTTGGTATCGCTTTGGTAGTAGGGTGCGAGCGCCTGGATGGCCATGGCCGTCGTGTCCACGTCGGGCTCGGTACCCGCAGGACCCCAGCTCCAGCCGCCGTCTTCAAGGGCCGCATCAAGTAGGGCCTGAAGATGATCCTGCACCCCGTATATGTCCGTATAGGGCTTTGCGTTCAGT
>JAIRZP010000166.1 GCA_031267175.1 Coriobacteriales bacterium
CTCTGCGAGATGGTCAGGCGTGCGGTCTGGGAGGGCCTTGCGCTCGATGAGATGATACCCCTGCTCATGATGCGTCCGGCAAGGCCGGAGTTCTACTGAGGCACCGCCGCCGTATACCCTGGTTCTCGCTCGACAAAAGGAGTTTCCATGACAACGCACGTACAGATCGCCCCCTCACTGCTCAGCGCCGATTTCCTCAACCTGGAGCGTCACGTGCGTCTGCTCACCGAAAGCGCGGAGCCGCCGGAGTGGCTGCATATCGACGTCATGGACGGCCATTTTGTTCCCAATCTTACGATAGGGCCCCCGTTTGTGCGCGCCCTCAAGCGAATCACAACGGTGCCGCTGGATGTCCATCTCATGATTGACAATCCCAGTGAGCAGCTGGACTGGTACCTGGACGCCGGTGCTGACCTTCTCACCTTGCATCTTGAGGCAGCAAGGCCGGGAGCGAGGGGCACTCAGAAGGGGAGTTCTGCCACCATCAAGGAGTTGAGCCAGGGGGAGGTCGAGTACACGCACACCCTGTTGGCGCGCATACATGCCGCGGGGGCTCGGGCGGGACTTTCCCTCAATCCCGAGACGCCCACGGGGCTGCTTCTGCCCTTCTATGAAAGCATGGATCTGGTGCTGCTGATGAGCGTACACCCGGGCTTTGGCGGCCAATCTTTCATTCCGGAGGCGTTGGTGCGTTTGACCGAGGTGAGGGACGCTGCTCAGGCACTCGGCGCGAACCTGCTCATCGAGGTAGACGGCGGCATCGACGCGGACACCGCACAGCTCGCCGTAGAGGCGGGTGCAAATGTGCTGGTTGCCGGCCAGGCCATCTACGGCCAAGCTGACCCGATAGCCGCCCTGCAAAAGATTCGTGCCGCAGTCCATCATCTGTGAGGGTAATTGCATTCGGTCTGACCTGTAAGCCAAGATGAAGCAGCGCTGGCCCATAGTTACGAGACACGAACGATAAACATGAGAACTGGTGGCCTTGTGATATGATTCCAAGTGCTATAGGTTCTTGGCGAAATCGGCGCAGATTCTAGAAAAATGGAGTTGGTGAATGGTTGAGCTGTCGCTTTACGGGATTAAGATTGTTGTGGAGTTTGCAGCCTCTGCATTTAAGCGTGGCTACACAGAGAACGATCTGATTTTAGTGATTTCAAAAAGAATTTATGATGAGACGCTGCAAGAAGATCCAAACAAAACCCTGGTTGTTGGTTTTGACAGTAAGGGCAATTTGACCGAACTGGTTTTCAATGTGTTGCCTAACCAACGTATAGTCATATTCCACGCGATGCCCTGTAGGAAGTTGTATGAGGAACGGATTGGTAAAAGGAGGAGTCATGGTTGAACTTACCGATGAGGAATACTTGGAGTTGTCAGACTCCTACGCAAAAGATGCACCTGAGTTAAGTGGTAACCCAGGATTGCTCACGCGCTTAAGAGAGGCTCAGTTAGTGAACGATTTACTGGAGCCCGATTTTGCCAGGGCAGTTAATGCTAAGGCAGAAGCTTTGTCTGTTCCGCAGTCGGCTATCATCCAGGAGGCTTTGCGCAATCAGATGTCGGCGGCTTGAGTTTTCAGAGAGGGGCACGGGTTCGTTGCAATACTTGCCTTTCTCCAACGGGTTTGCATTCATATCCGGTAAATGCGGCGGAAAGGCGAAGTTAGTGGCAACGATATTGAGGCAAACCGAAAGGGAATTTAAGGAAGAGGAAAACAAGATAGATCCCTTCCGGTTGTTCACTGATGTTTCCAGAGAGAAGAAGGGCATAAACCCCAAGCACCTGATCTTCGACTTGCGACAGCTAAATCCGAAGCAATATTGGGCGGCATATCATTTTCACCGATATGCGGAAGAATTGTTTATGATAATCTCCGGTTGCGCCACGTTGAGGACACCTGCCGGACTGGAAACGGTCAGCAGTGGCGATTTAGTATTCTTCGAAATGGGCGAAACTGGTGCTCATCAACTGTACAACCATACGGATGAACCTTGCGTTTATCTGGATATAAGGACTTTCATTGGAGTTGATATATGTGAGTATCCGGATTCGGGTAAAATAAATATCATGCCAATGGATGAGATTTTCAGCAAAGACGCTCGGGCAAACTATTTCGACGGAGAGGAAAATGTGCAGGAGAGATGGGAAGAATTAAAGCATGAAGGATGAATAGCGTCATCGACACCAATGTCATCACAAAATTGATCACTCCAGCGGGATGCTCCTGCGGTCGCCTGTGCGGGTTGGCACGGTTACGTGGGTGTAGCCGGCGGCGCGCATCGCTGCGTAGCCGAGGTCAAAATCGCGGCCTGTGTGCTCGGGTGCGTGGGCATCGGAAGAGATGGTGCAGGCAACGCCCGCCTGGCAAAACGCCTTCAGGAGCGCCGGTGCGGGGTAGAGTTCCTTGACCGGTTTGTGGAGGCCGGAGGTATTCACCTCAATCATCACGCCCGCCTTCGCAGCCGCCTCGGCCATGGCAGTATAGTATTCCCGGGTATCAAACGTGGGCTTGTAACTGAGCTTCTTGGGCAGGTCCGGATGGGTCATGAGGTCAAAACCCACCTTACTCTGCAAAGCCTGCATCCATAGCTCAAAATACTCCCGCCAGACCGCTTCCTCACCGCGCTCATTCCAGCCCTCTGCATAGCCAGGATGGTCAAACTCCCATTGGTTTCCCTCGGCATCGGTGAGCATGTGCACGCTCCCGAGCAGGAGTTCAAATGGCCAGCGCTGCGTCCATCCGAGGATGTAGTCCTCGGCCCCGTAACGCCAGTCTACCTCAGTGCCGGTGATGATCTCAATATCGGGGTGCGCGCGGCGGGCCATTTCCAGGGCGGAGAAGTACTCGGCCATACGTTCCGGTTCCATGGCAAAAGTACCGTCATCTACCTCCGGCGGCAGGGGAAGGTGCTCGGTGAGCGCTACCATGGTCATGCCCTGACCGAGCGCTGCCTCCACCACCTCGTCCACGGTGCCGCGGCCGTGGCGCGAGAGAAAGGTGTGCGTATGTGAGTCTGTTCGTTCCATGTACCCCTCATTATAGGAGAGAGAGCAGGGCCTCGCCAAATCGCGCGCAGTCCTCAGTCGTGGTGTCTCTCCCCAGGGAGACGCGCAGCGCTCCGTCGGCCTCGTCTTTTGCTATGCCCAATGAGGTAAGCACGTGGCTCGGCTCCAACGAGGCGGAACTACAGGCCGACCCGCCGCTCACGGCAAAGCCGAGTTCGTCGAGCCTGAGCACCATGGTCTGGCTCTCGATGCCGCGCACCAGAAGGGGGAGGTAGCCGGGGAGATGGGAGGCGCAGTTGTCCGGCGGCAGCGGTACCGTAGGCCGGACGCGTTCGGAGTTCCGGGTAAGCTCAGCCAGGAGCCCGTCGCGCAGGAGGGCGAGCCGCTCACCCTCACCGGCGAGCAGTTCTGCCAGCTGGAGCTCTGCGGCGAGCGCAAAGCCTTGGGCACCGGGAACATCCTGCGTGCCACTGCGGAGCCCGCGTTCCTGTCCGCCGCCCAGTTGACGGGGGCGAAAGGGAACGCCGGGCTTCAGGTAGAACGCACCCACGCCACAGGGCCCGCCGAGTTTATGGGCGGAGAAGCAGGCGGCATCCACGTCGAGCGCTGCCAGAGAAAGCAAAACCTTGCCGAATGCCTGCACGCAGTCGCTCACCAACAGGGCACCGGCGCGGTGGGCAAGCGCGGCAAGCGCGGCGATGTCCTGCACCGTGCCCAACTCGTTTTGGGCCAGCATCGCCGTAACAAGCAGCGTGTCTGGCCGCAGAGCAGCCTCCAACGCCTCGGGGGTGATATACCCTGCGCGATTGGGCCTGAGCAGTTCAACCTCAAAGCCGCTCCGTCTGAGGGAGAGCGCACTGTCCAGTACGGCATGGTGCTCAAAAGCAGCGCAGATGACGTGTGTGCGGGCACGGCGCGCGCCCTGCTTCTCCCGGGCACCCCGCGCAATGCCTTCTATCAGCGTACCAGCCGCCTCCGTGCCGCCAGAGCAGAAATACAGCTCCTGAGGGGCGCAGTCCAGCGTGGCCGCCAGGTCTTCACGCGCCTGCTCCAAAGCCTGTCGCGCCAGCCTGCCCTCACGATACAGCGTGGAGGCGTTGCCCAGTGTTGTCGTGTAGGCAGAGCAGAGCGCGCGTTGTATCTCCGGCAGCACCGGGGCCGTAGCGGCATAATCCAGATAGACGCGTCTGTTCATTGGTGTGCTCATCATCCTCCACACGAAAAAGCTGATTTGTATATTATAGGTGAGGAACCTGTAGACCGATAGCCGAGGGGCGACGATGACACAACCGCAGTACCAAAAGATAACGCTGCTTGTCCATGCTGGGGCTGGTTCCGGCACGGGAGGCACGGTTGCCCCCCAGGTGGCCGAGGGGCTACGCGCCGGCTTTCCCGATGCTGAGATCGAGGTCGTCGAGACCAAGAGCAAACAGCATATCGAAGACATCGGCCGCAGCTCTACCGCCGAGGCAATCCTCTGCCTCACGGGTGACGGAAGCATCCATGACCTTGCGCAGGGCCTGATGGCACGCCCCCGGAGCGAGCGACCGGTGGTGGGCATGATTCCGGCGGGGTCGGGCAACGACTACGCCCGCACACTCGGCATGCCGCTTGACCCGCTCAAAGCGGTGGAGGCTTTGCCCGGGTGCCGGCCCGTCAGAGCGGATGTTGGCCATGTCAACACGGGTGCCGATTCGGTCTACTTCCTCCAGACCCTGAGTTTTGGCGTGGACGCTGCCGTGGCCCTCAACACCGAGGACCTGCGGCGATCCACCCGCTCGCGCGGGCTCGGCCTCTACGCACGTGCGGCCATTGACGCCATCCTGCACGAGTTTGACGCGCATGAGGTTGCGGTACGTGCGCAGGACAGGAACGGCGGGGAAGAGAGGGAATTCTCTCTCAAGGCCCTCATCCTCGCCGTGCAAAACGGCCCCACCTACGGGAGCGGGTTCAAGGTGGCACCGCGCGCAAACATCACCGACGGCATACTGGACGTGGCCCTTATCTCGGGCATCGGCAAGCCCACGGCGCTCTACTACCTCTCGCGGATACAGCGCGGCACGCACGAGCGGCTCAGGGGTGTCATGAGCTTCCGTACCTCCAGGTTGGAGCTTAAGTTTACCGAGCAGCTCCCTATCCAATGCGACGGAGAGCGCCTGCTTGGCCACGAGTTTGCCATTGCTGTGGTGCCTGACGCGATCGACGTGCTGGCAACGCCGGAAGCACCGGCCTGTGTCCAACAGGGTGTCAACGCGGATGCTAACATGGATGTCAGCACAGATGCCAACACGTATGCCAACGAGGATGTCAGCACAGATGCCGACACGGGCAAATAAGCACACCATGCCCAGAGATACAAGGGATAATCAGGCTACGAATGCGCCGTCCGAGCAACTCAGCCTCTCGGCACGGTATGCCCAGGTCGTCCTGGACATTCCCACGCGGGCTCTGGACAGCGCCTTTGACTATGCCCTGGAGCCGCCGCTGGCAGCCAGGGCTGAGGTGGGTTGTTCGGTGTTGGTAGACTTTGCCCATCGTCCGGCCCTCGGCTATATCGTGGGCCTCTCCCGTGAGTCCGCCTGCAGCCTGGACAGCAGCAGAATCAAGCCCGTGCGCGAGCTGCTCTCCACGCCCCTTTTTGAGGCCAGCGCTGTGGAACTGGCCTTTTGGATAGCGCGGGAATATCTGGCTCCCTTAAGTGACTGCATCCGGCTTTTTACCCCGCCGGGCGGTACCGCGCGGCTCAAAAAGGACGTGGCCGGTAAGTGGGCAATGGTGCGTCCCCAGGCGCGTGCCGTGGATGACCGCTGGGTACGTCTGAGCGACGCGGCACACGACTTTGAGCCTCCCCACAATGCACACAGGCAGCGCGCGGTTCTGGAGTCGCTTCGCTTTGGTGAGATGCGCGTACAGGATCTGGCGCTCAGCGTGGAAAACCCAGCGCCTGCCGTGCAGTCCCTGGAAAGGCGAGGCATGGTCATCGTCGAGCAGCGTCAGCGTGTCCGCGGCAGCAAGGCCCACGGCGCCCACGCAGAAGCTATCCAAAACCTCACGCCCGGGCAGCGCCAGGCGCTCGAAACCGTCCATGAAGCACTCAGTACGTACGGGGAAGGCACCGTGGCGGCAGCGGATAAGGGCTCTGCTTTCCGGGCTGCTGCTTTTGACGCCGCCAGCTCTCACTCGGCCGAACATGCTGCTTCCCGTCCTGTTATCCTGCTCGATGGGGTCACCGGCTCCGGCAAGACGGAGGTCTACCTCCAGGCTATCAGCCGTGTGTTGGAAGGCGGTGGTTCGGCCTGCGTGTTGGTACCGGAGATTTCGCTTACGCCCCAGACGGTGTCGCGGTTTCGCAGCCGTTTTGGTGAGGAGGTGGCGGTCCTGCATTCTCGCCTCAGCGCCGGCGAGCGCTTTGACCAGTGGGAGCTCGTGCGAAGCGGCCAGGCCCGTGTGGTGGTGGGGGCGCGTTCCGCCCTGTTTGCGCCGCTCAGGAATCTGAGGCTCATCGTCATTGATGAGGAACACGAGAGCTCGTATAAGCAGGGTTCCTCTCCTCGCTATGTCAGCCGCGAGGTAGCCATAAAACGCGCGGCGCTCTGCGGAGCCGTGGTGGTTCTGGGTTCGGCCACTCCCTCCCTTGAAAGCCTGCACGCCGCCGGATTGTGTGGTGCCGGGGCGTGCGACGGAGTGGAACAGCCGCCTCCCTTTACCCATGTCATCCTGCCCGAACGGGTCAGCGGACGGCCCCTGCCCCCGGTAGAGGTGGTGGATCTCTCCGCCGAGTTTCACGCTGGCAACAAGTCGATGTACAGTTTCAGCCTGAAAGAGGCCCTGCGGCTGACCATAGAACGGGGCGAGAAGGCGGTCGTGCTCTTGAACAAGCGCGGCTTTGCCTCGGTGCTGCTGTGTCGCGACTGCGGGTATGTTCCCACCTGTGAGCAGTGCGACACCTCCCTGACCTTTCACCAGCATCCGGCCCGCCTGCTCTGCCATTACTGCGATGCCCATGCTCCGGTGCCGCCCGTCTGTCCTGAGTGCGGCAGCCCCTATCTCAAGCAGCTGGGCCCCGGTACGCAGTACGCGGCGGATCAACTTGTGGAACTGCTACCGCCCGGCACCCCCATCGTACGCATGGACGCCGACACGACGCGCCTCAAAGACGGCCACGAGAAGCGTTTGGAAGAGTTTGCCGCCGCGCGAAGCGGCGTGCTCCTCGGCACGCAGATGATAGCCAAGGGCCTGGACTTTGCCGACGTAACGCTTGTGGGCGTGCTCATTGCCGACCTGGCCCTCAAGTTCCCCGATTTTCGTGCCGCCGAGCGCACCTGGCAGCTCTTGGAGCAGGTCTCCGGCAGGGCCGGACGGGCGGAGAAGGACGGGAGGGTCATCGTGCAGACCTACTGGCCGGAGCATGTGGCCATCCGAGCCGCAGCCAGCCACGACCGCTCTCTGCTGCTCAAACAGGAGTGTACCGAGCGCGCGGCGCTCAACTATCCGCCCTTTGGCCGCCTCGCCAACATCCTGGTCTGGGGTAAGAATAGGGAGGCCGTACAAACGCAGGTAGCACAGATCGCCGAGACGCTCAGGCCTCATCTCCCCGAGGGATGGCAGCTGCTGGGGCCAAGCCCCTGCATCCTCTCCAAGCGCCAGGGCTCGTATCGCTGGCATCTGCTGCTCAAGGCTCCCGCGCGTGCAGACCTCCCTGGGTGGCTTGACCCGCTGCTCAAAGGCAGTAAGGGCCAGACCGGCGTCAACAGGGCGGTGGACATAGATCCCCAGGACATGATGTAAGGAATACGGGCGTGCCTCGCCAGCCCTACGCTCAGATCTTTGTTAGAATAATCTAACATTCATCCTGAACGGCAGACGACTCTGCAGGCGTGGACAGTCCGGCGGATGTAGCGGCAAGCAGACCTGGCCATCGCCCGCTTTGCATACCCGAAAGGAGAGGGAACTTGAGCAGTTCAAAGCACGAAAAACAACAGGGACGTCCCACGGTACGGGATCTCAGGCGTCAACAGTTGCCTGCACAACCGGGTGCGCTCGGCGCACGCCCCACGCCGCCCAAGATACCTCGCCCGGAGCCGGTTCCCCTTGTCAAGTCTCCTATTCTGGCTCCCCTGAAGCAGAGGCTGCGCCGTCTGCGCGCCGATGTGCGCAAGGGCGCAGTGGCCCAGGAGGAATCCGAGCGCCTGGCGGACGAGGCGGTGGAATGGTTCTGGGAGAACGTGGTCGTCCAGACCCCGGTTGTCACCCCCGATGCGCAGAGCAAAGACCACAGCATCGTGACCTTTCTCTGGCGTAGCGCGGATGCCCGCAGCGTCCTTCTCTTCATCAATCGTATCACTGATGAGAAGAACCTGAAGGACAGCCTGCTTAAGCGCATCCCGGGAACCGATGTCTGGCATATCGCCTATCGGATGAAGACGGATTGGCGCGCCTCGTATTGCTTCCTGGTCAGTTATGGCAAGGAGACGATAGCCGACATAACGGGCTTTGACCAGGTCTCTATCCGCCATGCGCTTGACCAGGGGCTTGCGGACCCGCGTAATCCCGAGAGCTGCGTCAACCGCGTCCGCAACACGCTTTCGGTGGTCGAGCTTGCGGACGCTCCGCCACAGCCCTGGCTTAAACCCCGTCCCGAGACCACCCGGCGCGGTGTGGTAAGCTCGCACACGGTACAGGACCGCCTGATATGGCTGTATGAGCCTCCCGCGGTTGATGCCTCGCCACAGGGCACTGTCCAAACGCTGTCCGACGCGGGCCTGCCTGTTATCGTCGTCTTTGACGGGGACATGTGGGCGCGCGGCGAGATGTTTCCCGAGACACTCAACAATCTCATCAACGATGGCAGGATACCGCCGATGTATGCTCTGCTGATAGAGTCCTCCGACATTGCCGCTCGTTGGAATGAGCTGCGTGACGGAGCGGGCATCGAGTATTTCATCGCCGATGAGCTTCTCCCCTGGGCACGCAGGCACCATCCCATCACAAAAGATCCTGCCCGCGTCATCGTTGCGGGACAAAGTCTCGGCGGGCTCACGGCTCTCTGGACGGCGCTCAGGGTGCCGGGTCACCTACAGAATGTCATAGCGCAGTCCTCGTCGCTGTGGCGGGGAGTGCTCATGGACGCCTTGGAAGACCCTGAAAACACCTACCTGCGTGACTTTGAGGGGCGCATCTTTCTGGAGGTGGGGACGCAGGAGTGGGTGCTGTTGCCCTATCACCGGAGGCTCGCGAAACTTCTGGAGCAAAGCGGCGTTGGCAGCAGATACGTGGAGTACAATGGTGGCCATGACTACGTATGCTGGCGCGGCGGCATAGCCGACGGCCTGTGCTGGATATGCGACGGCTGGCAGGAAAGTCCCTGAGGCTCGATGGCCATTCTGGCAAGGAATACAAAGGTCAGGCAGGCGCGCACTTCCGCAGAGGGTTTTACTTAAGGAGCCACAAGACAATTGGTTTTAATGGGCCATAACTTCCCCTGCGGACGCAGGTAGACCAACCCTCTCTCCTTAAAAAATCGCGCGCCGTTACCGGTGGCATTGTAGGGCCATGTTTCTTTTCGCTCAAAGTATTGCCACTCGGGGGAACAGGGGTTACAAGTCAGAAATGGTTACCTTGCCTCTCCCGTTTGCGGCAGCAAACGGAGGGGAAGGGGTACCAGATTCGAGATGGTCGGACAGCACGCGCCAACGGCTCTGCAATATCTTCCCAATTCAAAGCAACCCTCAAAGCAAACAGTCCAGAAGATCATCCTGTCATACCCCTGATTCAGGCGACAGCTCCCGATACGCGCGATGATGGTATGATTGCAACACCACGAAACGGAGGCAGGATGGGACACGTGAAACCAAAACTCACCATATACGAGCAGATAGCGCATATGGAGGCTCGCGGTAT
>JAIRZP010000210.1 GCA_031267175.1 Coriobacteriales bacterium
AACCTCTGCGCCATGAACCGACCCAACGCGCTTGCTACCATTGCCATTGCCCCCAAAGGCGCCCTGCTCTTTGCCCCCGATACCTATATGTGGAAGGTCGCCGCAGGCCCCGCCTGCATAGGGCGCGTGCACATCGACGCCCCTCCTGCCGAGAACGTGGCCGCCGTGGCAGCATGCCTGGACAAGCCGGTGAGCGAGGTCAATGTATGCATCCTGCTCCGCGACCGGCACCGGGAGCTTATCCAGGTGGTGCGCGCAACCGGTGCTCGCGTACGCCTCATCGACGACGGCGACGTGTTTGGAGCCATAGCCTCTGCTGTGCCGGACACCGGCATCGATCTCTATCTGGGCAGCGGCGGCTCTCCCGAAGGCGTGCTCGCGGCAGCGGGCCTCAAGGCTATCGGCGGTGTGTTCATGGGCCGCCTGGATTTCAGCCTCGACCCGCACGGCGCAGAAAAACGCGCGCGCGCGCTCAAGACCGCCACGGTGGACATCGACGCCCCCCTCACCCTGGACCTCCTGGTCTCAAGCGACGACGCGGCCTTTATTGCCACCGGGGTCACCCCCGGCGAGATGCTCGGCGGAGTGAGTAGCTCTGGCGGCTCTGTTACGACCCACTCCCTCATCATGAACTCCGCCGACAAAACGGTCCGCTTCATCACCACTACAAGAAGAGGCGAGCACGGGACGATACATTTCTAAGCTGCAGCCTGCACTACCGTCAGAAAGACAGAATCAGTACTCTTGCATTAAAAGTTACCACATGGATGGGTGCAGCATTGCCTTCTAACGCAGAATAGGACAATCTATTGGGAACAGAAAAAATACATCTCCATTACGATGAAGCTGGAAATCTGGATTTTACGGAAAGCGGCAGCAGATACTTCATTATGACTTGTACTGTCATTCGTCGCCCGTTTTTCCATCTGGAGAAGCTGTTAAGGCTGAAATATGATTGCAACGAAAGTGGCTATTCGCAACGCTTATCCGGCAACTATCAACGGTTTCATGCGACCGAGGACATGCAATATATCAGGGATAGTTTCTTTGGTATCCTGCAAGAGAACTTGAACGATTTCTCAGTGTACTCGGTGGTTATGGAGAAGAGAGATTTCGCAACAGAAGACAATCCAGACCTGCTCATATATGCTAAAGGGTTCACGTATCTCTTGGATAAAATACTCGCTGACATCGAGTCGTCGAAACTGTCGGGAGTAGTAATAATTACGGACACAATCCCGACCAAGAAAAAGCAGGGGACTATCCAGAGGAATCTGAAAGAGCACTTGAAAGTTTGGCAGGCAAAAAGCGGAATCCCCTACCAGCTTTATCACCATCTATCTGCAAGTGATATGAACCTCCAAGTAGCAGACTACATGAGCTGGGCGATACAAAGAAAATGGGAAAAGGGGGACGACAGGTCATATGTCCTGATAGAGAAAGCGATAGTATGCGAGGATTTCTATACGCCGATGGCTCATAAGGGGATGAAATAAGGATCGACCCCCCTGCCTATCCCTTTGGGGAAGTCCTCTATGGAGTGCTTGTCGGCAGGGGGGAACCTTTAGTGACAGTATACAACACCTGTTTATAGAGAAGGGTGCCAATTTCAAAACAATGTTTACTTTTACTTTTACTTTTGCTTGAAGCTGGCTTACACGCTATGAGAATGTTCTCACCATCCGCGTTGGGTTATGGTAAACTACTCTGCATGACAACAGGCTCGTAGACACGCAGCCTGGGTAGAACAGGAACCGAAAGCGAAAGGGAGGTACAGGATGTTTGAAACAAAGTCACAGGCCCCAGAATCAGGGGGGGGGGGGGGCTCATAGTCTTATAGCACGCCGCCTCGCCTCTCATGGGGAGGGCACGCATCGCAGCACAACACACCACCATACTACGCACGCCTGTATAGGAGAAACCGCACATCGCAAGACTGCGGTATTTTTATGCCCTGACACAGGTCGGCGCGGCTTCACCCTCGTAGAGCTCATCGTGGTTATCGTCATACTCGGTATACTCGCGGCCATAGCCGTTCCGGCGCTCACGGGCTATATTGCCAAGTCAGAGGACACCAAATGGGAAATGCAGGCGCGCGATAGCAACGTCGCCGTCCGCACGGTGTTAATTGACCAGATTTACGCAAAGGGAACCTCAGGTCTTTCGGATAGCGCTAAAGCGTATATCAACAATGGAGCAACCGGCCTTACGGGGAATTTTAAGTGGTTCGATGCTGGGTGGCTTTCAAATGCTGTTTACGGTAGCTGGGCATTTTACTACGATGAGGCCAACGAGTTGACAGGGCTTCAACCTATCGCCTATGTTCCTTGGTGGGAATTCGCTTACTTGGCTCCGACGGGTTCTTCGCACACTGCTTTTGATGCTGCCGCTTTCGTGTATTTCTATTTTCCCGAGGGCAGATCAAATGATGGCAACTTCAACGATCCCATTACGGTCGTCACTTACAACGTCAGCGGCTTTAACGGGAGCAACACAGACACGTGGAACACCTTCAACGCCGCTCTTAAAGAGAGCTCAAGCCCCAATCCACTTACATACGATCCTGAGGCAGGCTACCATGTTATCTATGACATGGCAGGTGCTCCTTAGTTGTCGGCACAGCCCTACGAGCCAGCCGCCTCGATGAGGTCGAGCAGTTCCTCGAGGCTCTTTCTGCCAAACGTGACGGAGCTTTCGTTGATGACGACCGCGGGCACGCTCATGATGTGCCATTGGTTTTTGAAGGCGGAAAAATGCGCGACGTCTATCATCTCGGCGGTGACGTCGTGCCCGGCTCGGAGCGCGATAAGCTGTGTGGCGGCCACGACATCGGGGCAGAACGTGCAGGAGAGCGAGACTCCCACCCTGATGTCGAGGGGGCCTTTGAGCGCGAGAATACGGGCATTCGTGGCTTCGTCGATGGTCTGTCCGGGGCCGGCGGCGTTGTAGAGCGCCAGCACGAACGAGCTGAGCTCGTGGCCGGCCGGCACGCCGTGGAACTGCACGCCCAAGGGGCTTCCCTCTGCCGTGGTGAGCACGATGGCGGGAACCAGATCCACCCCAAGCTCCCGCTCGCGGGCAGGGTCCTCGCCTGCGCGCAGGAACGTCAGCTTGACCTTGTCTGTCAGGCCCAGGAACTCGGAGAGAAAGGCGTGCACCTCCCGGTCGAGGTCTCTTGAGTTGTCGAGTACGGCGACGATGCCGAGTTCTTTTTCGAGCCGTTCAAGAACAGGCGTGAGCTGGTCTACCAGATCGTCGTCGAAGAAACTCGGGGGCAGGTAATCGTCGTAGCCGCTGCGTACATCAGCACCGGGCGCGATGGGTTCCTCTGAGGCTGGGCACTGCTCAGACGAGCCTGCCACTGTCGCCGTGTCCGGATCGTTCTCGGCCTCCTCGGCCACCACCTCGTCGTCCTCGGCGAGTTCCGGCAGGCCGAGCCTCAGGCGCAGCTCCTCTACATAACCCTCCGCCTGCGTTGCCGCGATGGCACCGTCGGCCACGGCGGTTACGAGTTGCCGCAGCTTCTTGGGACGTACGTCCCCGGCAGCATAGACGCCATCAACGTTGGTGCGCATGTTCTCATCGGTGACGATGTAGGCCTGCTCATCGAGCCTGAGGGCCTCGGCGTATTCGGCGCTCTGCGGTATGTAGCCCGCAAAGACGAAGATGCCGAAGGTCTCCTCAGGCGGGGCTGCGTTGTAGCGCCAGGTCTCATCCGCCTTCCGATCGTAGAAGGTGGCAAAGCGCGGCACGTCGTCGCCTCCCACCTCGACGATCTCGGTATTGAATCGCAGCTCAAGCCGGGGATGGCCCTTAACCTTGGCGGCTACGCGCCGCGGCACCCGGAGCTTCTCGCCGCGCACAATGAGTGTGACTTTGCGAGCGTAGCGTGTGAGGAACAGCGCCTCCTCCACGGCCGCGAGGCCTCCGCCAATGACAAAGAGGTTCATATGTGCAAAGAACTCCCCATCGCAGGTGGCGCAGTAGCTGATGCCGTGGCCGCGGTAGCGCTCCTCGCCAACAAACCCGAGCGTCCGGGGTTCAGCGCCGGTTGCCACCAGAACCGCGAGGGCCTCGTAGCTGCCGTCTACGGTGTGCACCTGCTTGATCTCGCTAGAAAAGTCCACGCCTTCGACAACGGAGCCTATAAAGGCAGCGCCAAAGCCCTCCGCCTGCTGTTTCATGGTCTGGCTGAGCGTCTTGCCGGACACCTTCGGGACGCCGGGGTAGTTCTCGACCTCATCGGTTATCTTGATCTGGCCTCCCACGTCCTCACGCTCCAGCACGAGGGTCTTAAGCCGCGCCCGTCCCGCGTAGATGGCGGCGCTCATGCCGGCGGCACCCGCGCCGATGATGATGAGGTCGTAGAGGGAGTTGTGTGTGTCGCACGTGTCAGCCATGATTCTTCTCCTTTAGAGCTTGCCTACCAGGTCAAGGCTCGGCTTGAGAGTTTCTGCACCGGGGCGCCACTTGGCGGGGCAGACCTGGTCGCCGTGTTCGGCCACGAACTGTGCCGCTTGGACCTTGCGCAAGAGCTCACTCGCCTCACGGCCGATGCTGTTCTCGTTGACCTCGTAGCTGACGATCTTTCCCTCGGGGTTGATGACAAAGCTGCCGCGCAGCGCCATTCCCTCGTCCTCGATATACACCTCAAAATCCCGTGCGAGGGCCGCGGTGGGGTCGCCGAGCATCGGAAAGCTGATGGCCTGGATGGTCTTTGAGGCGTCATGCCACGCCTTGTGCACGAAATGGCTGTCGCAGGAAACCGAGTACACCTCGACGCCGATCTTCTTGAACTGCTCGTAGTGGTCGGCCAGGTCGCTGAGTTCTGTGGGGCACACGAAGGTAAAATCGGCCGGGTAGAACACGAACACGTTCCATCTCCCCAGCAGATCATCTTTGGAGACCTCCTTGAAGTCGTCGTTGACGTAGGCCATTACCTTGAAGTCGCTTACTTCTTTACCGATGAGTGACATGATGCGTCCTTTCTTCCTGTGTTGACTGTTCTCGCCTGATTATGTGTACGCCGTGGGAAGGGCCCAGACGTTGACGACTCTTTATGCGGGTTGTCTGCATGCGTCAGCTTGTACGTGCCTGCTCTCGGCTGCGGGCTGCACGCTGCTTGCTGGTTGTGGGTTTGTTGCAGGCTGCATGTCTTTCTTTCGGTAGTCCTGCTGCCGAGCGGATGTTGTTGGGGAAGTACCCCTGCAGCTTGCACAACGACCGGCAAAAAGCAGCATGCGATCCTCCACCGCAACACCCGTGCAACGCTCCATTGCACGGTCGAGTTGCTGGATGAGTTCGGGAGCGCAGCTGTAGTCCGCATCAAAAATGCGCCCACAGCTGGTACACACCACGTGAAAGTGTTCCTGCGCCTGAGGGTCAAACCTGTCGGGCTCTCCCTTAAACGACAAACGAAGCACCTCGCCTGCATGGGCCATCGAGCCCAGATTGCGGTACACCGTGCCCAGGCTTATCTGAGGGCAGTGCCGACGGACCTGCTCATAGACCTCGGCAGCCGTGGGGTGATTCATCTGTTCCAAAACCTCGCCAATCATCTGCTTCTGCACACTCTTGCGTTTTGCTGCCATCTCTTGCCTGCCCTCTTCTTGATTAATAATAGTAATTATTACTGATAAAAATATGCACTGTCAAGAGCGGTGCCTGTCAAGGGGCTGTCTTTCAGATGAGCGGTTGCTTCTACGATCTGGCTTTACCACGCTCCAGATGTCAGACGAGTAACCTGCACTGCAACAGGCTGTGCAGAGTTTTTAGATTTTCTGTCTATGTCCCTTCAACTTCTGGTAAAATATGCTAAAGTAATCCAAAGCAAGAAGTGCATGCCCGTGCTCAGTTAAGGTTGCAAAATGAGAACCACAAGGGTCGGCATGCCGCAATCAGGTGCAATGTAACATAACAGGAAAGGA
>JAIRZP010000233.1 GCA_031267175.1 Coriobacteriales bacterium
CGCACACCGCAGAAGAGCAGCTCGCTCACCAGGAGACAGACGCCATCCTCACGCTCTCAGACGGCGTACTCACCATCGAGGTGGAAGGGACGGACACCTCGCATACCGCTGCCGTCATGAATGTTGTCAATATGAGCCTTCAGGAGCTTGCCGCCAAGCAGCGCGAAGAACTCTCGGAGGAACTTAGCTCTACTTTGGAGGAAATGAGTGCTGCCCTGCAGGAGACGACCAGTGCCCTTGCACAGACCACGAGCGCGCTGGCTCAGGCGCAGGTGGCGGGCGGTGTTCCTCCAACAGCCCCTCCTACCGGAGCAGAACGATCCGCCGCGTTACTTGATGCGCCTCCCACCAGCTGGCAGGATCTGACAAATCTACAGGACCTGGACACGGACATGCTCGTTGAGGACGTCGAGTACACCTATCTCCACGGTTCTGAGGATTGGACGGGCTTTGACTTCTTCGGCCCGGCGTTCATCGGCATCTTCATCTTTGTCTTCGTGTTTATCACGAGCGGCATGTCGCTTATCACGGAGCGTTCCGGCGGCACGATGGAGCGCCTGTTGACCACCCCCATTAAACCCTGGCAGCTCGTCTTAGGCTACTGCCTGGGCTTTGGCCTCGTCTCCCTGATCCAGGCTGCCATCGTGCTCTGGGCCTGTATCGCGCTGATCGGGTTTCCCAACATGGGCTCGCTCCTGCTCGTGGTCTGTGTGACCGTCTCCCTGGCGCTGGTCAGTCTCACGCTGGGACTGCTCGTGAGCGGGCTGGCACGAACACCCTTCCAGGTCATCCAGTTCATGCTGGTGTTGGTGATTCCCCAGGTGCTGCTCTCGGGCATCTTCGATCTGTCGCAGACGCCTGAGTGGATGCAGTTCCTCAGTGCCTGCTTCCCCATTACCTATGGCGCCGAGGCACTACGCGACATCATGCTCCGCGGTTCCTCGCTCACCGAGGTAGCGCCCCAGCTCGCGCTTCTTTGGGGCTTTATTGCCGCGTTCTTTGCACTCGCCAGTGTGAGCTTCAGCAAGAGGAAGGGAAGGGAATAGGCGGCCACAAGGAGCTCTCAAGCGTCTGAAGCGGCCACTCGCAGGCACTGCTCACTCCGCGCGAGATTCTCGATCCGCACTCGACATGACTGTGCTACCCTTAAGGGGTGCAGAGATCTGCACACGTATATCCCATCGGGAGCTGTGCTGTGGAAACAATCCGTGTTTCCATGAGGCTGAGAGGCGATTCGTTCGCGACCGAAGAGAGCGTTCCGGTAATGCGGGGCGACAAAGCGGGAGATGTTCAATGCATCACAACCGCATCTTCAACAGCTCTCTCTGATGAGCTGCTTTCACGCACGCTCGGAGAGGTAGGTATGATGAATGGCATGAGGAGTAACGAGAGTAACAAAAGAACCAAGGCAGGAACTGGCACGACAAGCAGTGTGAGGACTCTCATCATCACCGAGGTGGCGCTGGCCATTGCGCTGGCAACGGTACTGAATTTTGTGCAGATACGGTTGCCCATCAACATTGCAGGGGGATCCATCAACCTCTCCATGCTACCCATTGCGCTCGTGGCGCTGCGCCGAGGCATGATAAGTGGCGCGGTGGCGGGCACGGCCTTTGGCTTTCTGGACCTGCTGCTTGAACCCTTCATACTGGTGCCCGTGCAGGTACTGCTGGACTATCCCCTCCCCTATCTGCTCTTTGGTTTGGGAGTGGGTCTCTTCTCCGGTCTGTATAACCGGTACGCACTCCAGGCGGACAGGCGGGTAACCGGACGCTTCCTGGCAGGGGGCTCGCTCATCATCGTGGTGGCCCTGGTGGTCGGCGGCGTGCTGCGTCTTGTCCCTCACGTGCTGAGCGGCGTGTTCTTCTTTGCCGAGTATGCCGCAGACTTCTTTGCCTCGGCACCCTCGCTCCTGGGGGCCGGCCCTGTGGATTCGGGCTTGAATGTCTGGGTCTACTCGGTGGGCTATAATGCCACCTATGTGGTGCCGTCGCTCGTATGCGTAGGAATCTGCCTGCTCGTGATTGCCCCGATACTGGCCAAAGCCGTGCCCGTGAGGAAGCGCAATGCCCAAAGTGTCCAAGAACCTGAATAGAAGCCTGAACACATCCAGACCAGCGCCTGATACCGCAACTCCCTGTAGAGACGATCTGGCGGCACCTGACAGCGATGCCACTGCCCTGCTGGTAGCAGGCTCTCCTGCTGGCATTGCTGCCGATCTTCTGCGCACCTTGGCAACCCAGGCAGCGTTTGTACTCGCCGTAGATGCCGGTGCCGACCAGCTGGTGGCGGCTGGTATCGCTCCTGACCTGCTCATAGGCGACCTTGACTCTGTGTCTCGGGAGACGCTGGCCCGGCTTACGGCCACCGGCGTGCCGGTGCAGGACTATGACCCACACAAGAACGTCACCGATCTGGAGTTAGGGCTCGAAGCGCTCCGCTCCCGGGGATACCGACGCGTTATTGCTACCAATGTCTCAGGGGGACGCACCGACCATATGCTGGGCTCGCTCGGCGCTCTGGCGCAAGCCGCTTACCGTAATGACCTGCAGGTTGTGCTGTACGACAACCACGAAGCTTGTTACTTTATAGGGAGCCGCGTTACCCCGAGCACGCTTGTGTTGGATTTTGAGGCTGGCACCGCACAGAGTAACGGACTGGCTCCCCTGCCGCCACCGCCCTGGGCCCTGGCCTGCCCTCCCCATCATGTGTCACTCGTTGCCTGGGGTGGCCTGGT
Organism: Coriobacteriales bacterium; assembly: GCA_031267175.1. Lineage (GTDB taxonomy): Bacteria > Actinomycetota > Coriobacteriia > Coriobacteriales > UBA8131 > WQXH01. The sequence goes on from JAIRZP010000233.1 coordinate 2,738, forward strand.
AACTGTCTCGTTGGAGGGTACGGAATGGCCTCTTGATCATTACGTGTTAAGCCCCTACAGCACGCGCGGTATTTCTAACATCCCCCGCTCAGCGGTGCTGCGTTTAGAAGTACACGAGGGCCGCGGAACCGCTCTGTTGCTGGCTTCCTATTAAAACCGCCTGTATGCAGGGCCTGAGAAGCACACATGAGCAATAACTGCGGTAGAGTACTAATAAAAGCGAGCTGTTGGAGCTGTTGATAAGCCAAAACGACCCATTGATTATTTGCTGCCAACCGTTATGCTTTTCCGTTGGAAGTACCGATAATTATGAGAGAAACGAGAGATCGGAGGCCCCATGCACATAGGGATTCCCAAAGAGTCCGACCCCAAAGAGACCCGTGTCGCTGCCACCCCCAAGTCGGTAGCCCAGCTTGTGAAGCTCGGCTATGAGGTGGTAGTG
>JAIRZP010000258.1 GCA_031267175.1 Coriobacteriales bacterium
TTCAGCACCAGGCAGGAAAAGCGCGGTGACCTTACTGCTCCTCATCCTTTCCGGGTTTTTGGTGATGACATTAACGACAATAGGTGTTGGTATAGCCTTGGCCCTCGCCACCGAACCACCCGCTGGCTTCAGATGGTTCGTTAATACAATCTTCTCAGGTGTCGGCATCGTCTAGATCCGATGTTGAACTTCTACAGCGCGCTTACTGGTGTCGCCGAGGGCAGGATGGACTATGGGATACGCTTCTTTGAGAGCATGAAGGAGGACGCGGAGGCATGATGAACGAAACAAAAAGGGATAGTAATCAGGGCTTGCCGATAGAAAAGAGCAGTACTAACGCAACACGCTCCTATGGGGCGATATGTGTCGAGTACCTTGTACTCGCTGTCTGCGGGCTTGCTTCTACGCCGATATTTTTGTTTGCAGTATTCGTGTACTCCAGCTTGAACGTCGAGAATATCGATGCTCAAGTGTTTTCCGATTTTGGCAGCTTGTCGTTTTTCCTGTTGTTGAATATTCTCACTGTACTGATAATCTTTGGCATCGCCGTTCCTCTCGCTACCTCTTACCGCAGGGCGAAGGCACAAGGCAGGAAGTGGATTGGACCTGCCGCGCTCAGGATAGTGGTCTACTTTTCAGCTGTCGCTCTTACCACTCTGTTCTTTTTCGCCCGCTAGCAGAAACTGCCGGATCTGCTCTTCGCACCAAAGCATGGCTGCCGCAGCCTGCTATTCGTCCTGCTCCTGCGCGTGCGCGATGGTGAGGTCGATGGTGTCCACCCGGTGCGCGTCCATGTTCTCTATGACAAAGGTCACCCTGGTCCCCTCGTGTTCGATGATGGCCTCGTCGCCCGCGCTGGGGATCTTCTCAAACAGGCTGAACATCAGGCCTGCCGTGGTCTCGGAGTCGGCCGTCTCATCGGGCATGAATCCGATGATCTCGGCAAGGTCGTCAAGCGGCAGGGAGCCACCGATGACATAGTGGCTGTCGGTGATGCGAATGACTTTGTCGGTGTCGTCGTGGTAGTACTCATCCTCGACGCTGCCGATTATCTGCGTCATGATGTCGCTCATCGTCACGATGCCGGCGGTTCCTCCGTGCTCATCCACCACCACGGCAATCTTGGTCTTGCTCTTCTGCAGCATCTGCAAGACGCGCGCCACCATCATACTCACCGGCACGGCGCGGATGGGGCGGATTCTGAGTTCGGTCATGGGGCTCGCGGTGGGCACGTCGTAGAGGTCTTTGATATGCACGAAACCGAGGATGTTGTCCTTGTTGTCACGATACACCGGGTAGCGGGTGTACTTGTACTGCTGCATGACATTGAGGTTCTCCTCAAAGCTTGCGTCGATGTCAACACAGATCAGCTCGGTACGCGGCGTCATGATGGCCTCGGCGTCCTTGTCTCCCATGTCAAAGATGTTGTCGAGATAGGTGTCCTGCTCGGGAGTGAGCTCACCACTTTTGGTACTCTCATCGATGAGCAGCTGTATCTCCTCGCCCGTATAGGCCTCCTGTACCTGCGTGTCCTCGTGGCCGAGCAGTTTCATGACCCCGTTGGTGATGCTGTTGAACAACCACATGACAGGGTAGGTGATGCGATAAAACCACACAAGGGGAGCGGCGGTGAGCAGGGCATACTTCTCGGTGCTGAAGATGGCCAGAGACTTGGGGATGAGTTCTCCCACGACGATGTGAAGAGCCGTGATGATGATAAAGCCTATGGCCAGGGCGATGGCCGAGATGGCCGCATCGGGGAGCCCCAGCAGGCTTAAGACCGGGTGGATAAGCTGGGAGACCGCCGGTTCGCCGAGCCAGCCCAGCGCGAGCGACGCGAGTGTGATGCCCAGCTGGCAGGCACCGAGGTAGGCGTTGACATTGCTGGCCACCATAAGCGTATAGCCAGCGCCGCGCTCGCCGGAGGACTGCAACACCTCGGCCTGGGATTTTCTGATGCGCACGAGCGAGAACTCCGCCGCCACAAAAAAGGCATTCATAAGCAGAAAGAACAGGACAAGCAACAGGCTGAGCGCTACGGGCACTTTTCCTCCTCAACCTGGTGCAGCACCTCTTCGCGTGCCCTGTCTACCTGTTCATGCGTCTCCTGCTCCCAAACCGTCGTGCGCCAAGCGTTGTAGTTCTTGTTATACGCCATCTGGATCAGCTCAAGGATGATGGCAAATATCATGGCAAAGTAGACCATGAGCTTTTCTACGGCAATGCCCACGAACTCCACGCCGGTATGCAGGCCCACACTGTCCAGCACCAGCAGGACCCCGATGACGATGATAAACGTGAGCGCCAGAATCTTTATCTCCGGATGCCGGTTGATAAAATTGGCTATGGGGTCGATGAACAGCATCATCACGAGTACGGCCAGCATGACGGCGATTATCATGATGATGAGATGATCGGCCAGGCCAACGGCCGTGATGACCGAGTCTATTGAGAACACAAGGTCCATAATCATGATGGTGGCAATGGCCTGCGGCAGGGCTATCTGGTGGATTTTCTTGTGCTCGGGACTCTGTTCCGCCTTGATCTCGGTGAGCTTGAGCACGTCGAGAAGTTCGACAATGCCCTTGTAGATGAGGTATCCGCCGCCCACGAGAAGGACCAGATCGCGCACAGAGACGCCGTGCGAGAACGCACCCAGCTCAAGCGTGAACAGGGGGGTCGTCATATGCACGAGAAATGACGCGAGGGCGAGAAACACGATGCGCATGACCAGCGCACCGGCAAGGCCGAGCCGCCGTCCCAGGTGCTGCTTCTCCCTGGGAAGGCGGTTCGTGGTGATGGCGATGAACACCAGATTGTCAACGCCCAGCACGATTTCGAGAAAAACCAGCGTGAGCAGGCTTATCCATGCTTCGGGCGTCGCAAAGATTGTGAGGTCCATGTATGCTGCTTCTCCTGAAATGCTACAGTATCGGTGGGTATAAAGCTCCCTCAGGGGGAAGAAAAAAACAGTAGCACAAGCGGCGCAGTCATGCAATGAAGTGAGAGCAGAAGAAGGGAAACAGTTATGTCAAGAGGCGTACTTATCCCTGGAGGTAAACCTTTGCGTTGATTGCGGCCTCCCTGCCGGAATTGACCTGGTTGCCCATGGCGGTGCCGGGCATGTTGATGGTGTAGACGTGGCGGTAGTTCATGTTGCCGTCATTGCCGATGGCATACAGGCCGGGTATCGGTTGCTTCTTCTCGTCGAGCACCCTGCGCTGTATGTCGGTGGTAACGCCTCCCGTTTCAAAGAAGAAGCTGTATCCCAGGCGGGCGATGTAGAACGGGCCGTTTTCTATGGCCACCATTTTTGCGGCTGGCTTGCCGAGGTCATCGTCGGATCCTGCCTTGCAGAGGTCGTTGTAGCGCTTGACGGTAGCGGCAAAGCCCTCACTGTTAAGGTTAAAAGCCATTGCGAGCTCGTCAAGTGTGTCTGCCTTGATCAGCGTGCCGGTGCTGTCCTTGGCCAAAGCGTCGTTGAACAGAGACTTGGCATCGTCGGTGGTCGCGAAGTAGGTATCGAGGATGGCCTGGTCAAAGACGACGTAGTTGGCCAGGTTGTCCTTGCCGGGAATGCACTGCAATACGAGGTTGTCGTCGGTGAGGTTCTCGCGGGTATAGCGCTGGCAGTTCTCGTTGACCCAGAGCACGGGCCCGCCTGCCGCGAGGCCGAAGTAGCCGTTAACGGGGTTCAACGCATCGTTATGAAAGTCGATATTGGGCAGCGCGGGAACCATATAGAGGATGCTCTGCGAACTGTCCTGTATAAAGCCTTTTGCACCGATATCCCGGGCCATCCTGTAGGCATCGCCGGCTGCGTTGGACGACCCCACGATAAAGAGGTGCTCGGTGTTCCAGCCCTGCTCGGCAATGTATTCGGCATTGCCTCCAAAACCACCGGTGGCGAGCACGACTGCCTTTGCGTTGTACTCCACCGTTCCCTCATCCGCGCTCGTGGCGTAGGCTCCGGCGATATTCCCGTTCTCTAATTTGAGCATGGTGGCCGCCGTGTCAAAGTGCACCTTGATGCCGAGATCCTCAACCCGCTTGATCATCGGAGGAACGTAGCCCACCGAGGCCTTGCCGTCTTTGAACCAATGGAAGGTGGGGAAGAGGCCGCCGTGGTAATCGTCGATGACGCCACTGTAGAGTACGCCCTGCTCGATGCACCAGGCTATGTTGCCGGCAGACTTCTCGCAGAGGTCGAGCCAGAACGCGGCATTCTGGCGGTACTGGCCGCGGACCAGCTCACCCTCAACAATCTGAGCGGCGGTCACATGAATACCCTGCTCCTGCGCCATGGCCGAATCGATGGCAAACATGCCCTCAACAAAGTTTGCATTACCGCCGAGGACGGTGCTCTTCTCTATGAGGATGCAACTGGTGCCATCGAGCGATGCCTGCACGGCACAGGCGAGTCCAGAACCGCCTCCGCCAATGATGAGCAGGTCGGTGTCATAGCTCGCGTCAATCTTGGATGGAGCGGTTGGACCCTGGGTGGTGCCGCTGCTCGCGGTTCCACTGGAGCCGCCGGAGGGCCCGGACGTTGTGGGACTGCAGCCTATCAGGCCTGCTCCCGCCGCGACCGCTGCGGCCCCGCCGAGACCCAGGAACATGCGACGGGAGAGCCCCTCGCCTGCGGTGCCTGCCTGCTGGCCGGTGGTATCTGGCTCACTCACGGTGGGTTCTGGTTGCTGCTTGTCTGTGGTGTCGTTGGAATACTTTGTGTTCATGGTGGTTCCTCCTCTGTACTCTGTTCTCTTGAAGCTTGCTTACTTTGGCTACACTTGCTTTAGGATTGGAGCGCCGCTTCAGACCCAGGGGCCGGGCCCTTAAGCGTGGTCTGACGCAAGGCCGGGTGCAAGGCTGAGCGGTCAAACCGCTGGCCCAACGGCAGCGGCGGGGATTATACGGTCAAATGCGCGGCCCAACGGTATGCTCTTTTCCTGCATCGGAGTCTATGCGGTTTCTGTGGGATAATCTACACCAGAACAGGGGGAGCTGAAGGGATTGCCCTCACATCCCCCAGCCAGGGGGAGCGCATTCTCCGCTCATCTCTCAGCAGTAACGAGGTGTCAGCGTGCCAAAGACCGGCAGGCATAGCAACAGGCAGGTCGAACGCAGGTGTGCAATGATTAATCATCGCTTCCTCAAGACCCTGGGTATAAGCGTCTCAGAGCGTCCCTTGCTCTGCGTGGCCCTTATGTTGTACTGGACCTGGCTCAATCTGGCCTTTCAAGGCCCGCTGTTCTTCTCTCCTCTTGCGCTGGCAAGCGGGTTCCTGCTTCCCACCTGGTGTGCTCCTGTCTTTGCCGCCGCGTTGGCGTATTTTGTCGTGGGAATGTGGTTCAGGCGAACCAATCTGGTCATTAGACAGCGGTGGTATATCGGCTTTGTAGCGACACTCATGACATTGGGCGCACTGCTCTGTTTTCTGTGGATTCACAGCTTTGAGGCTTCTCTGGACAGCGCAATACCCCTGCTACTCTATCTCGCGGGATCCCTGGCCATCGGCCTGGGAACAGCGCTTCTCATGATTGAGTGGGGGCGTGTTTTTGGCTATCTCGGCCCCCAGCAGGCGCTCTACCACGGCATAGTCGCTGTGTTCGCCTCGGCCCTGCTCGTGGCACTCCTCTCGCTGCTGCCGCTGTTTGCCGCACAGCTCTGCATTGTGCTCATCCCCGTGCCCCTCGCGGTGTGCCTGCGTAAGACGATTGTGGCCCTGCCCCAAAAGGGCCTCTATACCCATGGTCAAAACGCCGAGTTGAAGATACCCTACAAGTTCCTGTTCACGGCCCTCCTCCATGGCCTGTCGCTCGGTATTTTGATGGGTTGGCTCTTCCTGCTGGGCAACCAGGCTGGCACAAGTCTCCTGATGGCGCTGAGCTTTACCCTGGCCTCGGTACTGCTGTTGCTTAC
>JAIRZP010000004.1 GCA_031267175.1 Coriobacteriales bacterium
TGATACGGCGCGAGAAAGGCGCTCCCCTTGAGCGTGTTTCATGGGAGGAGGCCCTCGATTTTACGGTCGAGAACCTTTCGCGCATCAAAGAGACCTATGGACCTCAGTCGATCATGCTCACAGGCTCGTCGCGTGGCCCCGGCAACGAGGCGAACTATGTCATGCAAAAGTTCACGCGCGCCTGCATCGGCAACAACAACATAGACAACTGCGCGCGTACCTGCCATGGTCCCTCGGTCATCGGCCTGATGGATACCGTCGGCAGCGGCGCCATGACCGTCTCCATCCCACAGTTGGAGAACGCGGACTGTGTCTTCCTCTTTGGGTACAATCCCTCCGCCTCGCATCCGATCGTATCCCGTCGAATTGTGAAGGCCAAGGAGAAGGGCGCCAAGATCATCGTTGCCGACCCCCGCGTCATCGAGACCGCCCGGATTGCCGACCTGTATCTTCCCATCAAAAACGGTTGCAACCTTGCCATGATGAACACGTTCTGCAATATCGCGGTCAACGACGGCCTTGTCGACCGGGAGTTCATCAAAGCGCACACCAACGGCTTCGATGAATGGTGGGAGACCATCAAGAACTATACGCCTGAGGCGACGCAGGACATCACCGGCATCGACCCGGAACTCGCGCGCAAGGCCATACGCATGTATGCCACGGCCGAGAACTCCATCATCGGATGGGGCATGGGCGTCACCCAGCAAAAGCAGGGCGTCAAGACCGTCCACACCATAGCGGCTCTGGCTACGATAACCAACCAGATAGGTCGCCCCAACTGCGGCCTGGCACCGGTCCGTGGCCAGAACAACGTGCAGGGAAGCTGCGACATGGGCATGTGGCCGAGCCTGTATCCCGGCTATCAGAAGGTGGACGACCCGGCCATACGCGAGAAGTTCGCCAAGGCATGGGGCATTCCCGCAGAGCAGCTGTCGTTGGAGCACGGATTCAAGCTCACCGACCTGCCGCACGGGGTAAAGGAAGGAAAGATCAGGGCGTTCTACAACTTCGGCGAGGACCCGCTGCAGACCGAGCCCGATTCCGGCGACATGAAGGAGACCCTGGAGAACCTCGAGTTCTTCATCAGCCAGGACATCTTCATGACCCAGACCACCGCGCTTGCCGACGTGGTGTTTCCCGGTACGTCCTGGGGAGAGCACGACGGCGTGTTCACGGCGTCCGACCGCACCTTCCAGCGCTTCACCGCCGCCGTACCGCCCAAGGGCGAGTGTCGTCATGACTGGGAGATATTCGCGGACCTCTCGACCCGCATGGGTTATCCCATGCACTACAACAACACCAAGGAGATATGGGATGAGATACGGTCGTTGTGCCCCAACTTCGCGGGGGCGACCTATGAGCGCATGGAGGGCGTTGGATACGCACAGTGGCCGATTCCAACCGAGGATCATCCCGGTTCTCCCAACCTCTACCTTGGAGGTAAGTTCAACAAGCCGGATGGCCGGATGCTGCTGATCGCCCACGACTATATCACGCCGACGGAGCTCCCCGACAAGGAATACCCGCTTGTGCTCTGTACCGTCCGGGAGGTCGGACATTATTCCTGCCGCTCTATGACCGGCAACTGTAAGGCGCTTAGCTCGCTGGCGGAGGAGCCGGGCTACGTGACGGTCAATCCTGAGGACGCTGAGGCGCGCGGTATCGAGCAGGATCAGCTTGTGTGGGTGTACTCGCGTCGAGGCAGGGTTATCAGCCGTGCCGACGTCACCGAGCGCTGCAACAAGGGAACCGTTTACATGACCTACCAGTGGTGGATTGGGAAGTGCAACGACCTGACCATGCACCAGACCGACCCACTGTCAGGCACCCCTGAGGACAAGTTCAGCGCCTGCCAGGTGGAAGGTATCGAGGACCAACTTTGGGCCGAGCGCCATCTGCAAGAGCTTTACCTGGACTTGAAGGCCCGTCTGTATGAGGAGGCGCAGCCCCAGGAGCAGACACCCGTGCTGGTCTCGGCTCCAACCTCGACGCCACGAGGCGATCTGGTCACCGCCTGAGCCAGCCGTAGGTAAAGCGGGTGCCCGCAGCGGGGAAGTCATGTGTGACGGGGAGGGCACCCGCGATAAGGAAACAGGAAAACGGCTAGGGAAGCACCGATTTATCCCGTCATGCTGCGTTTGGCACAGCCAAATCGCAGTATCCAGACAAGCGCTACCTGCTCAAATAGATTCTGCGACCTCGCAACGCTTTCCGCAGAATGACGAAATGGGGAATAAATCGGTGCTTCCCCAGCGTCCAGCCACAGAGAGAACATCTGCGGAGGGAGCGCGGCACACGAGGATACCAACAATTTTGAAGGGAGTACCAACTATGAGCACGACGTATGATGAGGCAAAAAAGTTCGCAGAGGCAAACATCGCTCCGTACAGCAAGGAGATCGACGAGACGGCCCAATTCCCCATCGAGATATTCAAGAAGATAGGGGAGGCAGGCTATTTCAAGCTACTCATCCCTGCAAAGTTCGGTGGCCTGGGTGGCAATCTGAGGGATCACGTGGATGTCTGCATGGCCTTCGCCGAGGGCAACCCCAGCGTCGCTCTGTGCTATATGATGCACAACGTCGCCGCGACCTGTCTGTTGGCCTATGGCAGCCCGGAGCTTAAAGCCCAGATCATCAACGATATTGTCGAGAACGAGCAGTTCATGGCATTAGCCTACAGCGAGTTTGGCACGGGCACGCACTTCTACAAATCCGAGATAAAGGTCTCCATCGACGGAGACACCTATACCTTCAACGGCGTCAAAAGCATGGTCACCTCAGCCGAGGCAGCAAAATACTACATGGTGGTAGCCCCTGACAATCAGGGCAACATCGACAACTGGATATTCCCACTCGATACTCCCGGCATCAGCTTTGAGCAGAGGGCGTGGCATGGTATCGGCATGCGCGGTAACGTCTCATGTCCCATGAAGCTCGACAATGTCTCGTTGAACACCTTCTATCGGCTCGGCGAGGCAGGCTCCGGCATGGAGCAGGCGCTCACGAGTGTCTCTCCTCCCTTTGTCCTCGGCCTGGCGGCAATCTACACGGGCCTTTCTCTCCAACTGCTCAAGATCACTACGGGCTACGCGCAAAAGAGAGTCTACCTGGACGGTCAGGCGCTCAGCCATATCGAGACCGTGCAGATACATCTTTCCAACATCTATGCGAGCAGTCAGGCATCCAAGGCATTCACGCTGGAGACCGCCGAAGCGGCCGTTGCCGGTGCCCCAGACGCTCTGGCCCGCATTCTCGCTTCGCGCATCCTTGCCTCCGAGACAGCCATCGAATCGGGGCGTCTAGCCATGCGCGTCGGCGGTGGCAAGGCCTATAACCAGACCACGCTCATCGAAACTCTGCTGCGCGATTCCTACGCGGGGCAGATCATGGCACCCAGTGTCGATGTCCTTCACGTCTGGCTCGGCAAGGTACTGACCGACCAACCCATTCCCTGACCAACATGAAAGGTAGCAACCATGAATAAGCCTCTCCGCGTTGGCGCTGTGATCTATGACCCCAAGGTGACCGTTATCTGGGGAATCATTTCCGACTTCTTCAAAGACGAAGGCGCGCCTACCGAGTGTGCCTATTTCGAAGACTATGCCCAGCAGGTCGATGCTCTCTTGGAGGGCGACATCGACATCGCCTGGAACTCTCCTCTGGCTTGGCTCGACGCCTACCTGCGCTCAGGAGGCAGCTGCCTCAACGGCGCCATGCGTGACACCGACCGCGACCGAACGTCCTGCTTCCTTGTGAGGAAGGACAGCGGGTTTGGCGGGCTTGTCGACCTCAGAGGCGCCACCATTGGCTTCGGTGCCACCGATTCGCCCCAGGCCCGGCTGATTCCCATCAGCCATCTGCATAAACAGGGCCTGGAATACGAGACGGACTACGTCGAGCAGCGCTTCAACAAAGGCGAGGGGCTCCACGGCGACCATGTGGGCGGCGAACTTGACGCGGTCAAAGCTCTGGCTGCCGGAGAGGTAGATGCTGCGGTGGCACTTGACCTCAACTGGGCAAGCTGGCAAAAGGACGGCACCGTGGATGCCGGTCAGCTTGCCTGCCTTGCCACGACGGAGTTCTTCGACCATTGCATCTTCTCAGGCCGTCCCGACTTGGAACCGGAACGCTTCGACGCGTGGCTTGAGGTGTTGCAGCGGATGAACTATAGCAACCCACAGCATCGTACGATGATGGACATGGAGGGCCTGAAAGCCTGGGTTCCCGGCAGGACCAGTGGCTTTAAGGAGATACAGGACGCGAACGCCTACCTCGGATTCTTCAAGGCAGGATAACCGCAAGGCAACTTTGAGAGGATTGACAACCATGAGTACGACCTATGATGAAGCACGGCAATTCGCAACGGACAACATCGCTCCGTACAGCCAGAAGATCGACGAGGAAGCCCAATTTCCCACGGAGATATTCAAGCGGATAGGGGATGCGGGCTACCTCAAGCTCCTGATCCCCAAGGAACGCGGCGGACGCGGCGGCACACTCCAGGACCATGTGGATGTCTGCCTGGCGTTTGCCGAAGGCAACCCCAGCGTCGCGCTGTGCTATATGATGCACAACGTGGCGATGTGCTGCCTTCTGCAGTTTGGCAGCTCTGAGCTTCAGGAGAAGGTGCTGACGGATGTCATTGAGAACCAGGCCCTTCTGGCGCTGGCCGCCAGCGAGTTTGGCAGCGGCACACACTTCAACAAGCCCGAGATAGATGTAAAGGTCGATGGAGACACCCATGTCTTCAATGGTGCCAAGAGCATGGTCACGTGCGCCAGCTATGCCCAGTACTATGCGGTCGTGGCGCCCTATGGCGGGGGCGGCACCGATAACTGGCTGATCCCCCGCGACACGCCCGGTATCAGCTTTCAGGAGGAGGAATGGCGCGGCATCGGCATGCGGGGCAATGTCTCGTGTCCCATGCAGTTCGATAACGTTGCAGTAGATGTATTCTACCGTGTTGGTGAGGCGGGTTCCGGAGGAAACCAGACCAAGATAAGCGTCATACCTCCCTTCATGCTCGGCTTGGCTGCGATATACACCGCTGTTTCCCTCCAGCTGCTCAAGATCACCACAGACTATTCTCAGAAGCGGGTCTATCCGGACGGCCAGGCACTCAGCCATATCGAGACCGTGCAGATACACCTCTCCAATATCTACCTCAACGCCCAGGCTTCCCGGGCGCTCACGCAGGCGGCTACGGCGGCGGCGATGGCCGGTGACGCGGACGCGGTGGCAAAGATATTCGCGGCCCGTGTCTTTGCTTCAGAGAGCGCGATTGAATCGGGCAGACTCGCCATGCGCATTGGT
>JAIRZP010000096.1 GCA_031267175.1 Coriobacteriales bacterium
AAGTGGCGTAGCAGCCGCTCCGTCTCGCTCTGTGCCTCTGCCTGCCCTACTCCCAACGGCCCCGCGGCCTCCAGGGCGCTTTGCAGCACCGTATCCCAGGCGGTGGTGCGCGGCAGTACGTGGAGGAACTGCGAGATAGAGCCTATCTCGAAGCGCCGGAGGTAGAGTATCTGGCGATTGCTCGCCTGCATGAGGTCAAGCGGACCAAAGCGGGCGGAATGGTACCAGATGGCGCCGCTCTGGGGCAGGTTGGTGCGGTAGACGCTCCTGAGTATGGTCGATTTGCCGCTGCCGCTCCTGCCGGTAATGCCCACGAACTCCCCCGGGCGCACGGTGAGGGAGATGTTCTGGCAGCCCTCGATGCTGCGCGCCGTCTCGTGCAGGTAAAAGCTCTTGGAGAGGCCTTCGATGTGGAGCAGGTAGGCTTCCTGAGAGGGTACGGCCCTCTTTGCCCTGGGTAGCGTTACAGACTCTCGTATTGCCACGCTCGTACTCATCAGTACACCTCTCTTGCTTCCTGTGCCCGACGTGCGTCGCCTGTCTGCGGATAACGCGTCTGAAACACCGGCTGGCCTTCTACGAATACCGCTTCAACCACGGGGATAGGGTCCTGGTCCACGCTGGCCCTGCTGCCCAAGTCGGCGGCACGATCCCGTTCCTTCGCATCGCCAAAGGCAGCGGCAGTGTCACGAGGAAACCATCCCCGTACATCGCCTGTGCCCACGAGCTCGCGTATCAGCAGCACATCCGCCCGCTTGCCCACGGCCAGCTCCCCCAGCTCTGCGTCCAACCCCACCGCACGGGCCGGATTGAGCGTTGCCAGCGCAAAGGCCCGAGCCAGCGGGATGCCGCAGTGCCTGTGCAGCGTAAACACCGCCTGCAGCAGCGCCGCCGGGTAGTAATCGCTGCACAGGAGGTCGGCAACGCCAGCGCACACACTCTCCCGTGCAGAGAGATTGCCCGAGTGCGAATAGCCCAAAAGCACGTTGGGTGCGCCCGCGAGGGTGTGCATCCCCAGCTCGCGAGCCCTGCGGCCCAGCTCAAGTGAGAGCGGGAACTCCGAGATGCGCGCGCCCAGCCCGTGCATGAAGTCCAGTTCCTCAACACTGTCGTCGTCGTGCGAGGCGAGGGCGACCCCCTGCTCACGCGCTATGCTCGCCAGATGAGCCAGCTCGCCATAACTGAACTTGGCGGCGCTCTGCTGACTCGTCACCAGCTCGCGCAGGGCCGCCTCACTCATCGAACCCCGATAGCTCTGAATAGTCCGGGCAAAAACCTCCAGATCGCGGTACTGCCCCTGCCCTGGCGTATGATCCATGAAGGAGAGAAGATCGAGCCTCCCCTCACGCAGAAGCCCTTCCACGGCATCGAAATACCCCACTGCGTCAAGCTCAACACGCATATGCAACCGATGGCGGATGAGATGGTCGAGCGTCTCGCTGGCGCGTAGCGAGCTGATGTGCCCTGCAAGGCGCATGACGTTCTCAAACAGCCGGATGGGCTTGTGCTCGAATATCTGGCTCTGATAGACGCTCAGCGAATGGTATATGGTGGTTATCCCGTGTGCTGCGAGCGCACGGTCGGTTTCGTAGAGCGCGCTTGGCAGATCCATCACAACACTCGGCCGCGGAGAGGCAACGGTCTCGATGTAGTCGGAGTGAATGTCGATGAGGCCGGGGGCCACGTAGCAGCCACGTGCGTCTATGACCGTTGCGTTGGGGACGGACAGTGCGCCGGCGCGGGTGCCGGTGGGTTCAATGGCCTGAATCCGCCCTTCTGAGACCACCACATCGTGTGAAGGAACCAACCGGTCGGCCAGAACTACGGTGCCACCCTGTATGACGGTGACAGGAGCTTCATTTCTCTCCAGGGCAAGCAGACCGGTGGCAGGTGCGCCGTCGGCGAACAGCGTGGACACAGCGGACGGAGCAGACTTGACAGATGAAACGGGCATGCAGGACTTCCTTTCTGGCTCTGGGTGCAGGTCTACAGCAGCGAGTGCACCAGCTGCTGGGTGTAGCGGTGTTGCGGGTCTTCGAGGATCTGGTCGGTCAGGCCGTGTTCTATCACCCTGCCGTCCAGCATCACCGAGGTGCGCTGGGCAAGCATCCTGATAACGGCCAGGTCGTGGCTCACCACCACCATGCTCACCTCCAGCTCCCTGCGCAGGCGTAGGATGAGGTCGAGCACGGTTGCCTGTACGCTGAGGTCAAGGCCGGTGGTAACCTCGTCGAGCAGCAGGATAGGTGGATTATTTGAGAGCGCCTTGGCTATCTGCACCCGTTGCTGCATACCGCCGGAAAACTCGCGGGGCATGTCTGCCGCTCGGCGCAGGGGAATATTGACCTGCTCCAGGAGGCTGTACGCGCGCGCCAGCATGCCCTCGACGTTGCGGTTGCCTGCGGCGATCATCTGCTCGGCTATATTGGAGAGCGCACTGAAATCCATGCGCAGACCAAGCCAGGGGTTTTGATAGACCATCCCAAAGACGGTGTTGCGAACGGCGCGTTTCTGCTCGGGCGAGCAGGAAAGCAGGTTGCGCGTGCCGCCTTCTACCAGCGGCGTAGAAACCGAGCCGGTGGTGGGCTGCTGGTCAAAGCAGATGCAACGCATGAGGGTGGACTTGCCGCTCCCGCTCTCACCGACGATGCCCACTATCTCGCCGGGGTACACGTCGAGCGAGACCCTGCGCAGGGCATGAATGGTGCCGCAGCGGGGGCAGAGGTTGCGTTCAAGCTCCGCCTCGTCGCTGGCACAGGAGGCGCAACCAGGCCCAAAGCTGCACGAAATTTCCTCTACGGTGAGGAAGGGCATCTCATCTAGACGGGGAGCAGAGTCGATCATGGCTTCTCACTCTCCTGCCTGGCGCGCGTCGTGCTGCGTGCCCTGTCCGGCAGCTACAGCCCTGCGGCCAGCGCAGAAACTCGTGTCGTTGCAGCGATACGTGGCTTCGCCGGTATCCTCACCTAGCAGCTCGTCAAAATACACACCGGTCGCGCCGCAGAGCTCACACGAGATGCCTTCAAAGTCTTCTGCCGCGAAGGGATAGTCCTCAAAGTCGAGCGACACGACATCCGTGTAGGGCGGCACCGCATAGATCTTCTTCTCACGGCCCGCGCCCAGCAGCGTGAGCTGTGCCGCCTGATGGAGCTTATGG
>JAIRZP010000156.1 GCA_031267175.1 Coriobacteriales bacterium
CAAGAGGATTATGAGATGGATACGCACCAAGCTCTGGAGAATACGAGGGCAGCACGGGCCGTGGCACTCGGCCAGGCACAGCTGCTGATTGAGGCCCTGCCCTGGATAAAGGAGTCTACCGGCAAGACCGTCGTGGTCAAGTACGGCGGTGCCGCCATGACCGACGACACGCTCAGGGCCCAGGTCATGAGCGACATCGTGCTCATGAAACTCATCGGCCTCAACCCTGTTATCGTGCACGGTGGCGGCAGAGAGATAACTGCCTACAGCCAAAAGCTGGGCTTGCCGGTGGAATTCAAAGACGGCTTCAGGGTCACACCGCCCGAGGTCATGGACATCGTCAAGATGGTGCTCGTCGGTAAGGTCAACCAGGAGCTCGTGGCCCAGCTGAACGAGCACGGCCATATAGCCGTGGGCCTCAACGGTGCGGACGGACATATCATCAAGGCGCGGCAGAAATCGCCGGAGATGGGCCAGCTCGGCATCATTGAGCGCATCGACACCACGCTGCTCAGAGACCTGATAGAGGCCGACTACATCCCGGTCATTGCGAGCGTGGCCGTGGGAGCCGACGGGGCCTCCTACAACATCAACGCCGACTTGGTGGCAGGAGCAATCGCCGCGGCCATCGGTGCGCACAAGGTGGTCTTTCTCACCGACGTTGACGGCCTGTATGAGGACTTTGAGGACAAGGGCACGCTCATCAGCAGGATGTACCTGTCCGAGGCCAGAGCTCTGCTTGCGGGTGGCACGCTTTCAGCTGGCATGATCCCCAAGATTCAGGCCTGCGTGGAGGCCCTGGGTGCCGGCGTGCCCCGCGCTCACATCCTCAACGGAACACTCCCGCATGCCCTCTTGCTCGAGATGTTCACCGATCAGGGCGTCGGCACGATGTTACAGCAGGACAGCGAGGACGCCATGCCCGAGGACTTTAACGAGTACCCCGAGGGAAACCTGGCGAGCAAGCTCCATGGATGAGGAGTCAACCCGTCCCCGTGTCCCCTTGCACCACCAAACAAGAGAAAGGGTGAGAAGCACACAATGAGTTACCCAGAACAGAAGAACCTCGAGTCCGCCTATATGATGTGCGCCTATGGCCGCAAGCCGGTGGAGTTTGTCCGTGGTGAGGGCATGCGGCTCTACGACAGCGAAGGCAGGGAGTACCTGGACTTCCTCTCCGGCATTGGCGCCGTCTGCGTCGGCCACGCCAACCCGGCGGTGACCGCCGCTCTTACCGCACAGGCACAGAAGCTCCTGCACGTGGGCAACTACTTTTATGTGGAGGGCAGGGGAGAGCTGGCCCGCGACCTCTCTGCATTTCTCAACAGCGACGCTGCCACCGACCTCGCATCCGGCGCGGCTATCAGCAACGCGAGCCCGACCGAACCCATCGCGGATCCCGAAGCATGGTCAGCATCCAACAACCCCAGCCCAGCCGACCCCAGCCCCTGGAAGACGTTCTTTGCCAACTCGGGTGCCGAGGCCAACGAGGGTGCCATAAAGCTGGCGCGCAAGTATGGTAAGCTGCACCTGCAGGGCGCGGGAGCGATACTCACGGCCAAACGGAGCTTTCATGGGCGCACCCTCATGACAACGGCAGCCACGGCCCAGGAAGCCAAACAGGAGAGCTTTACTCCCATGCCTCTGGGCTTCGTGCACTTTACTGCGGGTACGGCAGACGACCTGCTCCGTGCCCTGGAGAGCCGCAGCCAGGCCGCCCAGCGCGAAGGACGCTCCGAACTCGCACCGGTTGCCGTGCTCCTGGAATGCGTGCAGGGCGAGGGCGGTGTCTGGCCGCTCGGCGAGGAATATCTCCGCGACGTGCGCGCTCTCACTGCCGAGAATGGCCTTCTCCTGATAATCGACGAGGTGCAGAGCGGGTTTTACCGAACCGGGCTGCCCTTTGCCTTCATGCACGCCGGTATTCGGCCAGATGTCGTGACGATGGCCAAGGGCATTGCCAACGGATTTCCCTGTGGTGCGCTTGCCGCCACCGGCCTGGCCGCGGATGTGCTGGTGCCGGGCGAGCACGGCTCGACCTTTGGCGGGAGCCCGCTGGCAGTAGCCGCCGCCCGTGCGACGCTCGCCGAGCTGACTCGACTCGCCGGCTCCGGCCTGGCTGCGCGCGTTCAGGCACTGGGTGCCTACGCACAGGCCCGCCTCGCCCGCCTCCCGCATGTCATCGAGACACGGGGCAGGGGCCTGATGCTTGGCGCGGTGCTCGATGAGGACATCGCTCCCCAGATAGTCGATGACGCCCTGGCACGCGGTATGATACTCAATAATATCGGTGGCAGCATTCTTCGCTTTCTGCCACCGCTCATCGTGACAGAGGCCGAGATAGACGAACTTATGACGGTACTCGAGGAACTTTTGGAGGCAGAGTGATGGACTGGTCAACACTGGACACACCCTATGAAACCTTGGAGGGCAACCCGCTGGCGGGCCGCGATTTGCTGCGGCTGCTCGACCTCACTCCCCAGGAACTGCACGCCGTGCTTGCAACGGCGCTGGCCCAGAAAGTGGCCTGGAAGGCGGGGGAGCGCTCTCAGCCCTATGCTGGCCGTGCCGTTGCCATTATCATGGAGAAGCCCTCGCTTCGCACCCGCGTTTCCTTTGAGCTGGGTGTCAAGCGGCTCGGTGCCTTTGCCACGGTCATGAGCGGCAAGGACTCCGCCTTCTCCCGTGGCGAGTCTGTCAAGGACACCGTCATGGTGTTGGAACGCTTTGTGGACGCAATCGTGCTCCGTACCTTTGAGCAGGCAAAGCTCGAGGCGGTGGCGCAGTATGCGAGCATACCGGTTATCAACGCACTCACGGACAGCTTCCATCCGTGTCAGGGCCTGGCGGATCTGCTCACCATCTATGAGCACCTCGGTCGCCTTGCTGGCTTCAAGCTCGCGTATGTGGGCGACGGCAACAATATGGCCCATACCTATCTGGAGGCGGCAGCGCTCATCGGGTTTGAGCTTGTTATCGCTACGCCGCCTGGCTACGGGCCGGACGCTCAGATTGTGGAGGAATGCCGGGCAGCTGCCACGGCTTGGAAGAGTGGCGCGAGCATTGCAGTTGCCACGGATGCGCAGGCGGCTCTCGCCAACGCCGACGTCGTCATCACCGACACCTGGGCGAGCATGGGTGCGGAAGACGAGCATGACGAGCGCGTCAG
>JAIRZP010000160.1 GCA_031267175.1 Coriobacteriales bacterium
GGCCGGCGGCAAGGCGAAGGATGGCAAGGCGGGAGGCCATGCAAACGAAGCCGGGTACACCTGGTGGGTCGGTGTTGCCGAGAATCCCGGCCTGCTCCGTTGCGCAACCGCTCTCGACCACGCCCTGCGCGACGCGGGCTTTCTGCTGGAACGACGACGCAACTTTAAGCCGCACGTCACCCTGGGGAGGGGCGTGGTTACCAGGAGGCCTGTCGAACTCACGATACCGGAACTCTCCGTAGCCGTACGTTCCCTCTCCCTTATGAAGTCCGACCTGAGCGGCTCGATCCCCGTCTATACTGAAGTCTTCAGGACCAGCTGTTAAGCTGCACAGATAGGCTGATGCCAGGTTTGGGCATATTCAGGCTCTTCCAGGCACGTGTCTATGCAGTGGTACGGGCAGCAACAGGAATAAGCGCGCCTGCTCTGCCTTATAGCGGCAGTGTGTAGCGCCCGCCAGCTACCCTTTCTTGAAAAGAAGGATGACGGTGTAATTGATTTGATTCACTATCATATCAACGTACTCACTGCCCTTTTCCACTTCTTCGTTAATGCCTGCCTCAATCATCTCCGCAAGTTTTTTCTCGGTAAGTTTTGAACCGATGTACTTCGTGTAATACATGCTGTTTCCTTTCTCGCACTACTCAGGGGAACTCCAACTACGCACTCTCGCATTGCTGTGTAGTACTCAGTATATTCCTGACTCGCCTGCGGAGCAAGAGCCAGCTCGAGCAAGATGCAACCCAGTCCTCTGTGTGCTACTGTCAACCTCTCTCTGTCATTGCGAGCGAGGCAGCACTACTTTGCCGTTGAGCAGAGTAGCAGCACCTGCTCGTTTCTTGGGCAAAATAAGTGCTACCTGGCCGAAAGATGGTGTGCAATGATTGATCATCGTCTAGGCCTGCTGAATTACGCACTCATGTTTGCGGGTCTCCTTATCATAGGAGATACCCACGAGCAGCAGCGTGCCCTGATACTCGCTGAGCGCGTCGGGATAGCGCTTCTCCTGTATTTGGGTAAGGGCGGTATCTGCCCCCTTGTCCCACTTAAGCTCTATCAGCATGGCGGGCACTTCCGGATGATGCTGCCTGGGGATAAAGGCCAGATCGGCAAAGCCTTTACCGGAGGGAAGCTCACGCACTACCGTATAGTAGTCCCGGGCGGCAAAATAGGCCAAAGACAGGGTGTAGGACAGTGCCGCCTCGGAGTTATAGGTGATATGCGCGGTTTCCAGATGTACCTCTTCTATGCCGCGAGCTACCGCTTTTGCATCCTTGTCCCAAGTGGCCTTGAGCAGGTCTCTGGAGGCAGCCACGGCACGTAACGCCTCTGGCCAGCACCCGCCTTCCATGGCGTTGAGGAACTCCTTCTGGATCTCCCTGTTGGGAATGAATACCTCGCCTTCAAAGGGGCTGGACGTTACTGATTGGCGATACCCCAGGTACCCCAGATGCACAAGCAGGGTCAACACATCGTCGGATGTGTTGAAGGTGGTCATGTCGTTGACGAAGCGCGAGGAGTCTATGATCTGTCCCTGTCCTGCGATGAGTGCGGTCACCGTATCGCGCAGACCTTCATAGTTCAGATCTATATAGACCTTTAAGGCCTCATAGGTCTCGGTGCTCGTCCAATACCCGCCAATGCGTCCCATCTGCAGTGATTGGACGACTGAACGTGGGCTGTATATCTGGTAGGTCTTACCAGCAATGTCTTTGAGCTCATATCCGTTATACCAGGCTTCCATCTCTGAAAAATCCCTGTTATATCTCTTGCAGAGTGCTTGTACTTCTTCTTGGGTAAAACCGGTAAATCGGGCCAGGTTTCCCTGGTTTATCATGGAGAACTCGTAGAACATATTGAGGGCCGAGTGTGTACCGTATTTCTTGATGGGCAGGATGCCGGTCATGTAGGCCAGGGCGATGTATCCCTTGTCCTTCAAGAACAAGCGGAGGAAGTCCAGATATCTATTCTGGGCCGTGCTCGCGTGGGGATGTACGCGGAAGATGCAGTCCCACTCATCGATTATCACGATGAAGGAAGAGTTATTGGCAAAGCTGACATCTTCCATGACAAGCGGCAGGCTTGCAACATCACGAAAGGCTGCTTCAGGATAGGTTTGCGTCAGCTCATGGGTGAGTCGTAGCGTGATAAGCTCTATCATGTCCTCCATATCCTTGGACTCACTTAAGAAATCCTGGATGTTTAAGAACAACACCTCATAGCGGTTAAGATGTTCAGTGAAAGACGGATGAGAGGCAATCTCAAAAGGCGTAAACATCGCAGAGCTGTCTTCTCCACGCCCGTAGTAGGCTGCAAGCATCTCTGCTCCCATGGATTTGCCAAAGCGTCTGGGGCGGCTGATACAGATGAACTGCTGGCGGGTGTTGAGGATAGAGTTCGTATAGCCGATAAGTCCGGTCTTATCAACATATATCTCAGAGTTGAGGGACTGCTGGAACTTACGGCTTCCAGGATTCAGATAAAAGCCCATCGGGCGACCTTCCTTTCCGGGTATGTTTTGGGCACCTGTTCAGTATAGCATGGGGGCCACCCTGCTCTGCTGTCAGGATAAACAGCGAGGCATCCTGGTTCATGAGGAGTTTTTCGCCCTGGTAGAACGTCTCCGAATGGATGTTGGAAAACGACATCCCGGACAGAAGCTCTGCCAAGGCTGCCTGATCAAAGCCTCCCTGGACTTCACGCGATACTACGGCATCGTTCCTGTCAAAATCCACGATAACCAGCCGCCCCCCATCATTCAGTAGTGAGCGCAATCGACTGAGAAGCAGCGGTACATCGCTTTCATGCAGGAGTACCTGCACCACCAGAATGCAGTCTGCCCGCAATCCGTCCGGAATAGCCTCCATGATGTTGCAGTAGAGGGTCTTTGCGTTCTCTGCGTCCCGCTCCTGGAGTTTGAGCCTGACCTGCTCCACCATGCTGGCCGAGGCATCCACAAACAACAGAGAGGAGAAGGTATCCAGGAGCTGCAGGCCAACCAATCCCGTGCCGCAGCCATAATCGATGGCCGACCAGCCTGCTCCCTCTGGCACGTGCGTTCGGATGGTGTCGGCTATCACACGGGCCACCGCTGCCCGCTCCGGGGTGTCATACCGCGTAGCCATCTGATCGAACCTGTCGATATTTCCCATCGTGGGCCTCCTGCTTCTCTCGTGTTGGCGTACCAGTCCTTCTCCGAGTGCTCAGAGAAGGACGGGACTACCCAGTGTAACGATGAGGAGCAGGTGGGGCAATACCGCACCGCGCCTTATACCTTATACCTCACGCCTTATAGGCTTTTGCGGTACTCAGCACGGGTGGCGCCTCCCCCATGATGTCCTTGGCGCCGAGCCAGGCGGCCATGAGGTTGTGGGAGAGGTTCAGCCCTCCATAGTACTGCGCGTAGATGCCGCTGAAAAATCCGCCGTGATCCAGACCGGCCATCTTTAAGCCGGGGATGGCGCTGCCGTCAGCGCTTATCGCGTTATAGTGGGAATCCACGCGGATGCCTGAGAGGGTTGAGAGCAGCCAGCCGGTGAGCTTGCAGGCACAGTAGGGCGGCTCGTCGAGAGAGGTGAGGCGCCACGGTGCCTTATCGTGGTCGAGGTCTTTGCCAGCGGCGGCAAGTTCGTTGTAGCGCGCCACCGTGGCGAGGAAGGCCGTCCTGGACTCCGCGTCAAACTCCATGAGGTCTGCCAGTTCTTCCAGGGAGCTTGCCTCGATCAGCACACCATTCTCGATATTGGGGTCGATGTAGACCTCCTGCCACTCCTCGGCGCTCGTACACGGGTAGAACTGACCCAGGAGCAGACAGTTCTTGGCACCCTCCTTGGCCACAACACGGCTGCAGATAGTGGTGT
>JAIRZP010000204.1 GCA_031267175.1 Coriobacteriales bacterium
TTAACGACGAAAGGACTCGAACCTGTGAAGGGCGCGGGCGTTAAGAAGCGTGCCAGTGGCACGCTTTAGCCCGTGCTCGCGAACGAGCGGAGCGAGAGAGCAGGGTGCGAATTTGCGCAGCAAATACGCACGAGTCCTTTCGTCCGTACCACGTCGCAGTCCACTGCGCTAGGCTTCGCTTCAGCCAAACACGCTGAAGCTGCGCGCGCTCCGTGACTGCTCCTTCTCCCCACAACGCTCACTCGCTTCGCTCGCTCAAGCGTTGCGGGGGCCCCAAAAGAGGCCTTCTGGCCTCCTGAGGATTGTTCTTAACGACGAAAGGACTCGAACCTGTGAAGGGCGCGGGCGTTAAGAAGCGTGCCAGTGGCACGCTTTAGCCCGTGCTCGCGAACGAGCGGAGCGAGAGAGCAGGGTGCGGATTTGCGCAGCAAATACGCACGAGTCCTTTCGTCCGCACCACGTCGCAGTCTACGGCGCTGAGCTCCGCTTCAGCCAAGATAGCTGCTGCTGATTCTGTGCTGTGGAGGGGTATTCCTCCGAGTGGCTGGCTACTCACCGCGTTGCGTAAGCGCACGAGGGCTGAAGCCGAACCGTTTGCGAAACGCCTGCGAGAAATGGCTGATGTTTGTGTAGCCAACGGCAAAGGCCGACTGCCCCACGTTGTGGGAGCCGTTCTGAAGCAGCGAGAAAGCCCTTTCCAGCCTTTGCTCTCTGACGAACTCATAGACGGTTTTACCAAAATAGTGCTTGAAGGAGCGCTTGAGCTTGCAGTCATTTATCTGGATCATGCGGGAGAGCTCCAAAAGGGATGGGGGAGACTCCAGGCGGCTCAGCAGTATCTCACGAGCCAGGATCAGGCGCTCCACATCGGTCCTGGAGAGTCTGTTGAGGCGCGCATCAGGCTGTTTGTTGCCAAACAGCCTCCCGATATTCAATGACAGCAGCTCCAGTATCTGGCTTTCCAACAAAAGATGATCCATCTTGTCTGTTCCTGGGTCAAAGCTGCGATCCAAGCTGCTCAGGATGCGTTCTTCCCGGGCGTCACTCTGAAAGGCGCAACAATGGTAGGCGCCCTTTTGAAAGGAATCGAATCCCGCGCTGTTATCGCCACAGACTGCCTGGCAGAATCCATCGAAGGCCTTCGGGCCAACCCAGATGGAGTAAAACCTCACCTCGTCCCCGCGGGCATATTCGGAATGCCCGGAAGTCTGCTCCAAAAAGCCCAGTGAGGCATAGCCAGGCCTGAACTCCACCGGCCTTCGATCCACCTCTCCGCATATCATCTCCTTGCGGTTGTAGGAAAGCTCAAACAAGGGGGCTGTTGTCCCCGTTTCTCGTTCTGTTCGTTCTGGCAGGGTACCAAAAGACACCATGATGTGCAGGTCGGGGCGTACCGTTATGCACTCACGGGGAAATATGTCCGACCTCTCAAACTGTAACGGCAGATACAAAGGCCTGTCACCAGCTTTCAATCTCATGTTGCGTCCAGTGTTCCGTCCAGGGGCAAAGAAAATCCGTGCAGGGGCAGAAAAGCGACAGTCGAACCCTCATACTTATAATAGTTAGATGGTGCTAACAAGTCAATATGAGGTTTTGCGCCGTGGCACAAATGCCCTATGGCATGGGCACCATCCCTCACACAAGTACCGTATTACAAGGAGGAAGAAAATGGGAAACATGAGAAAGAGGCTCGGTATTCTGGTATGTCTTGCGCTGGTGACCCTCTTGGGAGCCTTTCTGGTGGCCTGTTCCACCGCGTCGGATGATGCGGGGACAGCAGGACAGGGCCAGGAGGCGCAATCCCCGGATGATGGTACGCAAGGCAGCGACACGATTACCGTCGAGGATATGAAGGGGACGGTTGAGATACCTGTCGACCCGCAAGGTCTTGTAGATGTCTCCGGTTCTGCTGACGAACTGATCATCATGGGCATTCCCTTTATCGCCTCGGCCAACACCAGTATGTACGACGGCGTAACGGTGCCAGCCTATCTTCAGGATTACTTTACCGCGAACAAAGTCGAGACGGTCGGCAACTACGGGGGGACGACGGATCTCAATCTGGAGAAGATCGCGGAGCTGAAGCCGGATCTCATCATCATGAATATCCGGCATGAGAAGGTGTATGACCAGCTGAAGGCTATCGCTCCTACCGTCATGCTGAGTGATGACATCAATTTCATCAACTGGAGAGGCCGCTTTCAGCAGTTGGGCGAATGGTTTGGCAAAGAGGATAGGGTGAGCGCATGGCTTGCCGACTATGACTCCACGGCCGCCGAGCTCTCCGCGCAGGTGAAAGGCATCGTCGGCGACGCGACTTTTGCCGTCATCGAGGCCAATTCAGTACACTTCGGCTCCTACTATGTCTATCGGGAGGCGGGGCCGGGAGAGCTTCTTTTCAGCGAAATGAAGCTGACTCCTTCGGCTGGTGTTCCCGAGGGTGTCTGGGGCGAGGTTGTGGACGCGGAGTATTTCTCGAATATCGACGCAGACCATGTATTCTTTTTCAGTGACGACGGGCAGCTTGGAGAGACAGGTGATATGCCTACGTGGCAGAATCTCAAAGCGGTGCAAAACGGGAATGTCTATCTCGGCCTGAACAACGAGCAGTACGACATGGCCTACACACCCAACGGAAAGCTCCTCTATATGGAGAAGCTGGCCAACGCCATCATCAATCATACGAATGTTGAGTAGCGCACGGTCGTTTGTACTCATCCTGCTTCTGGGGAGCCTCGCCTTGGTCGCTTCCCTTCTCTTCTCCGTCAGTGTCGGTATTGCCGGCGGAGATCTCCAAACGCTGTTCCGGACACTCGTTTACGCGGACAGCTCCTCCGACATGGGACGGGTCATGCTGGAGATGCGTATGCCGAGGGTTCTGGCCGCCTGCTTTACCGGAGCGGCCTTTGCCCTTGCGGGAGCCGTTATGCAGGGAGTCACGCACAATCCCCTCGCAGACGCGGGGCTTTTAGGGATCAACGCCGGCGCCGGTTTCCTTATCGCGCTCAGCGCCGTTCTCCTGCCGTCCCTGTCACCTACCGGCAGCATGCTAGTGGCCTTTCTCGGCGCGGCGTTGGCGGTTGTAATGGTGTACGGGCTGGGAATGGGCAGGCGAAGTGCCGGGCCGATTCGCCTCATCCTGGCGGGCGCGGGAGTAGCGGCGTTTCTGACCGCGCTCAGCCAGGGGATAGCGTTGGGCTTTGGCCTTGCCAAAGACCTGTCTTTCTGGACAGCGGGCAGCTTATCCGGTATCACCTGGCAACATCTTATCGCGGTCATTCCATGGATAGGCGCGGCGGCCTTTGTAAGCCTGCTGCTTTCTGAGAAGCTCTCAGTGCTCGCACTGGGAGAAGAAAGCGCTGCGGGGTTGGGGCTGAATATCAGGGCGGTTCGGCTGGTGGGCCTGGCAACGGTTCTGGTCTTGGCGGGGGCAAGCGTGTCGCTGGTGGGTGGCATCTCTTTCCTCGGTCTGATCGTCCCTCATATGGCGCGTCTGTTGGTTGGGTCTGACTATCGCAGGCTCATGCCGACATCCGCGCTTTTTGGTGCATTGCTGTTGGTGCTTTCCGACATCGCGGCACGTATGATCCATGCCCCCTTCGACACCCCCGTGGGCGCATTGGTGGCGGCGCTGGGCGTCCCGGTTTTTTTGGCGCTGACGTATCGAGGAAAGGGGATTGATCGGTGAGTAAAAGGGTCGATCGGTGAGGAGGCGCAATCAACAGCGTCGGGCATTTTGGCTTCTTCCTGTGGCGCTTGCCGCCGCTGTCGCAGTGGCCATAAACTGTGGCTACTCGCAGATACCCTTTGCCGACATCTTGACCAGCCTTTTAAGGCCAGGCGGCCCCGACGCCTCTGTCGTGCTGTTACAGATCCGCCTGCCGCGGATCATCCTGGCCGTTTTGTGCGGAATGGGGCTGGCGCTCTCCGGCTGTACGCTGCAGGCGGTTACAGAGAATCCCCTGGCCGATCCGGGCATCCTTGGCATCAATGCGGGAGCGGGCTTTGCGGTAATGGTCTTTCTCACGGCCTTTCCCGCCTTGCACATAGATACGATGATCTATCAGCCGCTGTTTGCCATGGTGGGAGGGCTCGCGGTTGCGGTGTTCCTCTTTCGTTTCGCCAAACGAAAGGGGAAGATGCGGCCTGGTTATATGCTGCTGGGAGGCATAGGCGTCTCCGCTGGGTTTTCTGCCTTGTTGCTTATCATGGCTACCGATATGGAGAACAGCAGCTATCAGTTGGTGGCTCGGTGGCTGGCCGGTAACATCTGGGGCAGCGGCTGGCAGCAGGTTGAGGTGCTGGTTTTTTACCTGCTGATTCTGACCCCCCTGATTTTAAGCAGGGCATCTGTCCTCGATCTGCTTCTGCTTGGCGAAGACGCCTCCTGCGCTCTGGGCGTCCGCGTGCAGCGAGAGCGCAAGACGCTCCTTCTCGTGGCAGTCGCTCTGGCAGCCAGCTGCGTTTCTGTCAGCGGCGGGATTGGGTTCATCGGGCTGGTGGCTCCCCATGTGGCGAGAAGGATCGTAGGCGTACGGCATCGCCTGCTTCTACCGGCCTCCGTGCTGACGGGCGCCCTTCTTCTTCTTGTGGCGGATACAGCGGGACGCTCCTTCTTCCAACCGATTGAGATACCGGTCGGTATCGTCATATCCATCTTGTCTGCGCCCTGGTTTCTCTATCTGCTTCGGAAGATATAGGGGAGGCTGGGTGACAGGGCGGCAGAGGTGGTACAACCGGGTGGTCGGTGGCAATGGCGCTTCTTATGATGAAGGTGGTGTTGGCCTATGCAATCCTGTATGACGGCAGACAGCCTTTCCGCTGGCTACAACGGTGTGCCGGTCTTTTTCGACTTTGATCTTGAGGTCCCCGCCGGCAAGATCACAACGTTGATTGGGGCAAACGGCTCCGGAAAATCCACAATCTTAAAGACCATGTCTCGGTTACTTTCCCCAACGGATGGCGCGGTCTATCTGGAAGGGGAGTCCATCCACCGTATGCCGACAAAGGCCGTAGCCCAGAGACTGGCGCTCCTTCCTCAGGGCTCGCAGACGCCATCAGGTATCACCGTAGAAGACCTTGTGGAGTACGGGCGCTTTCCCTACCGCAGCAGACTCTCCGGCATGACGGCAGAGGACAGGGAGATCATCCGTTGGGCTCTGGCCTGCACCACGATGACCGAGATGGCGGACAGGGAAATGGACCAACTTTCCGGTGGGCAGCGACAGCGTGGCTGGATCGCCATGGCACTGGCCCAGAAAACCGGCATCCTCTTTCTCGACGAGCCTACCACCTATCTGGACATCTCGCATCAGTTAGAGATATTGCAGCTCCTGCGGCAGCTCAATGAGCAGCAAGGCGTAACGGTTGTTATGGTTTTGCATGATTTGAACCACGCGATCATGTTCTCCGACTACCTTGTGGCCATTAAGAACGGCCGCAAACACTGTGCTGGCACGCCGAAGGATGCCATTACGCCCCAGATGCTTGAGGATGTATTTAACATTGAGGCAGAGGTAATCCAGCATCCGATCCTGGACATACAGGTATGCCTGCCCTACGGCGTGCGTAAGGCCAAGACCTGAAGGTCATTGATAAACCGAGGGCATCCATTGTCTGGAAGGGTGTGGATTGTATCATTTGATGGAAGCTTAGCCTAGCCTAGCCTCCGTTTTTCACGCTACTTTCCCGACACTCAACGTGCAGCTATCTCGTCCTGGCTGAGTGAGAGTTTGAAGGGGAGGCCGCTGACCAGTACGACGGTTGCCAGGCACAGCACGTGGAGCATATAGCCGTTGCCGGAAAGGCTGAGCTCGTCGTATTCCAGGACAATGTCCCCTATCATCACGACGCCCAAAACAGCAAAGAGCACGTCAAATACCAGATTGGAGTAGACGGCCACCTTATAGGCCGAGGAGTGCATCTGCGTGTAGTTCCTGATGTGCAGGCCGTTGGTCTTATACCAGACAAGGAACGAGCAGACCAGGGCCGCAACCGCCGCTACAGAAAGCGAGATAACCACGATGAGTGAAGGGGGCAGGCTGGTCCAATAAAACAGACAGGGGAGCAGGAAGACGAGTGAGAAGGTCACTGAGAAGTACCCGATAAAGACCATGGTTCCGAGGGCATAGAGGGCCTTCTTGAACTCGCTCATGGAATGCGACGCACGGGAATGCCTGAGCGTGAGAAAGGGGAAGAAGGCGGCAAAAAGCAGCAGGCCCACGACCATGAGAACCAGCTCGAATACGGGTGCGTAAGCCACTGAGCTGCTGCTGAGCAGGAGGGTGAGGGTGGTAGGCAGGTAGGCGAGGCAGAGCCACAGCTGGATTTCTACGAGAGAGAGTTCCGAGTTCTTGCTCCGTGGATACACTGCCAAAGAGCCGCCTGTGCACAGAAGCCAGAGCAGGCCGAATCCGTTGAACAGAGAGAACTCAAGCACCGCTCCGGCGTAGGCGATTACCAGCAGCAGGAGCGGCAGCGCGTGCCTTTTGACGAACCTCGCGATCCGCCGTATGAACCGCCCGACTCCGCGGACCTTCTCAAACTTTTCTTTGCCCATTGCCTACTTCTCATTCTGACTCGTTGCCTATCGAATCGTGCTGTCTTCGTACTGCATTTTACAAGCCCGGTGCTTCTTTGGCCAGCTCAGTCCTTCCTCGCAAGCAGCACAACCGAGCTTCTGTTGGCCAGTGAGAGATAGTCCCCATACAACCAGGTGTCCAGCTCCTCCTGCCTGAGCACCACCGGCATCCTGTTGTGGATGGGGCGCATGATGTCGTTGGGCTCGGTGGTCATGAGCGAGAAGCGATCCCCTGCATGGATGCCAGCGATAAAGAGTACCGGTGAGGAAGGCTCTGAGAAGAAGTAGCGCTGCTTGTTGGCCTTGCCGGTGCGCGGGTTGATGAAGGTCTCGCTCTGGTGAGGCTCAAAGAAGCCAAAGGTCGGGACGATGCAGCGTCTGTGTGCCAGGGACTCCGTCCACATGGTATGCCCGGCCTGATGGCCGTCTCAAAGCGGGTGTTGAACACGACGCTCGTGCTCCAGGAGACCTCATAGCCCCAGGTCATGACGCGGGCTTGCAACTGGCCGTCCTCCGGCGCAATAAGAGGTACCCGCGCCTTGGGGAAGACCGACTGCCCAGCCTGACCCTGCTCCGGCCACGCTGGCTCAGCGGCACTACCGAGCCCCCTCTCGATGTCGCGGATTATCTCTTCTACGGCTTCCACAGGCACCACAACGAACTGACCACACATACGCACTCCTGTCTCACCAGAAAAGTATCGCACAGGATGGCTGAGTTGTCATTGCTTGTGGAAAGAATGATGCTACGCCGAAGACCTTCGTAAAGGAAATAAGTCCCGCCATTCCTGTTAAGGAAGACGGGGAACTATGGATTTCATTTTACGCCGTTTACGCCGTTTTGATAACATTCTGCAACGGGCATTCAATAACAGCTTTCCAACCTTTTGCCAAAATACTTGAATTTGTAGTTTGTGATGAGCTCAGTATTGTTCACTGAGCTGGAAGGGAGAATGAGATTTTCACTCAACACTATTCGAGCTCTTGACTCTTCTCTGGCGTGGAGATCAGGTTCTTCTTAAGGTTTTGCAACTTCCACATCATTCTGGGATTTTCCTTTGCCGCTTCAAGTACCTCCGGATATCCATCAAACAGTAGTTCTGGCTTGTAGTTCGCGTTGCGCATTTCTTCAAGGTAGGCACGCTCATTATCGGTCTTCGGCGTAGTCAATTCACCAACATAATCCTCGACCGCTTCAATCATATCGTCGAGCTTTGGGTGGTCACCATTCAGCAGCACCGGTATCAGGTTCTTCTCTATTGCTTCTTCAAAGGCACCGAAGCGCTTCCGTATTGCGATAGGCCGGGGAAATGAATCTGATAAGCTAAGGTAGAACAACATGACCTTGCGGTCGAGTTCTGTATCACCTGTTGAGCAAGCCTGTCTGTTTTTGGCAAGCGATGCCATATCGTAGAGATCACGTGGCACAACCCTGCCAAACAAGGCCATCATCTTTCCGCCAGCAATCTCAATGGGAGCATTCAAAGGAATGGCTACCCCGCTTTTCTCGCCCCAGGTCGATTCTTTTCTTACTACAGGCAGCAGTGGAGATCGATTCAAATAATCCATATCCACCTTCACAAAATCGCGCTGCCCGGTGACGTCAGAGGTGTAGATCATTTTATAGGTACGTCCTGCATGCTCATCAGATCCGGCCTCCATCCTGAAACTGAGGCCTTGCGCTATCTTGTGCAATGCCTCGTCAACCAGGAAGCGTTCTTTGAGCATTACCTCGCGTTGTACGCTGCCGATATAGTTCAGATCGGCGTCGAGTGATAACCTCGGTGAATCAAGGATGAAGAGATTCAAAGCAGTGCCACCATGAAGACACACTCTGTTCTGTAGCGTTGCATTGAGCGCCACCTCTTCAAGCAGCATCAACAGGATGCTTGTTTTCTCAATTATGGCTGCGTCGATTATCTCTTTGCCTGCCTTATCCATTGATCCACGCTTTCATCGTAGCGATAGGCTCTGGAAAGTAGAGCTTCCAACTCTTGTCGTATGAGCCTTTGGCTTGCGCGTGATCGGGCGTAAAGTACAGCGGCCCTGATCCGATGTTTCTTTGAAGCGAGGCAATAACGGTGTCAGGGATCTGCCACTGCCCCTGCTTTTGCACGAGAATCCAACCGGCTCGTGCTGTGACCGCTGTGGAAGACCCCCTCAGAATACCGAGAAGCTCTTGTGTATTGATACTGCCGACCACTGAGATACTGCGCAGGACGTTCTCGATACCCAAGCACCGATTGGGGTGAACCAGGGAATCGACGATGGTCTGTTCAGGGGTGGTTCCTTTGACAACCGAACCATCCGATTGGCGATAACTTCGCGTTTTCATGCGTTTGACTGGTATCGGGAATGGCAGGTACTCGTGCCCTTGGAATCTGAAGGATTTTGTCTCGGTGGCTGAAAAGAACACAGTCCTCTGCACAATATTGTGCTGCCCGACAAACAGCTCAAACGCGCTGTCATAGCACAGAACGGCGTCGGGCACTGCTGCCTTTACGATGCTATACTTATTATGCGTGACACCCTGGTACATTCCGGCATTGGATGCGTAAAGGCCACGCTTTATCTTAAGCACCTTACCCTTCTTAACAGCGCGGCTGAGCAGATTGCGGTTGGTCTGACTGTTTCCACATGCAACCAGGTACTCCCTTGTAGAGAATACGGCAACTTTTTCCATGTAGTCTTTCAGGGACACCCTTACTCCTTAGTTATTGTTGAATGTATGATGATTGTACCATCGATTAGGTTATATACTGACGGCGTGCAACAATAAAGTGAAATCAAGAGAGATTTAAAAAAGACGGTATATGCTAAGATAGCTGTGCTAC